>NZ_QQWV01000085.1:0-3881 GCF_003951715.1 Sphingomonas sp. ABOLH
CCGGCGGGGTGGGCGGCGTGCCCGCGCAGACCGGCAACCTCGAAATCTATCAGGCGTCGGTCGGCTTCTCCGCCTTCGAACTCGACCTGTTCGGTCGGGTGCGCAATCTCAGCCAGGCGGCGCTCCAGGAATATTTCGCGACCGAAGAGGCGCAGCGGGCGGCGCGGATCGCGTTGATCGGTGAAGTCGCGACCGCGTGGCTGACCATGGCCGCCGATCAGGACCAGTTGCGCCTGTCGCGCGAAACGCTGGCCAGCTTCGGCCGGACGCTGGAGCTGACCCGCGCCCAGTTCCGGGTCGGCGTCATCTCCGAACTGGAGGTTCAGCAGGCGGAAACCAGCTATCAGCAGGCGCGCAACGATATCGCCGCGCTGACCGCGCAGATCGCGCAGGACCAGAATGCGATCAACCTTCTGGCGGGCACCACCGTCCCGGCCGAGCAATTGCCGGCGGAACTGGGCGATCGCGACCTGATCCTGTCGAACCTGCCGACCGGCGTGTCGTCGACCGTGCTGTTGCGCCGCCCCGATGTGCTGCAGGCAGAACGCCGCCTCTATGCCGCCAATGCCAATATCGGTGCGGCGCGCGCGGCGCTGTTCCCGACCATCTCGCTCACCGCGACGCTGGGCACGATCAGCACGGCGCTGGGCGGGCTGTTCGGTGCGGGCACGCAGCAATTCTCCGTCTCGCCGGGCGTGGCGCTGCCGTTGTTCGACGGCGGCCAGCGGCGCGGCAATGTCGAGGTCGCGCGCGCGCAGCAGCTGGCGGCTGTCGCGACCTATGAAGGCGCGCTCCAGACCGCGTTCAGGGAAGTCGCCGACGCGCTGGCGACGCGCGGGACCATCGGCGAGCAGCTGTCGGCGCAGACGGCCAAGGCGCAGGCGGCGGCGACCGCCCAGCGGCTGTCCGACGCACGCTACCGGGCCGGGATCGATTCGTTCCTCAACACGCTGGATGCGCAGCGGACCAGCTATGCCGCGCGGCAGACGCTGGTACAGACCCGGCTGGCGCGCGCGACCAACCTGGTCACGCTGTACCGGACGCTGGGGGGCGGACTGAACTGACGGCGGCACCCGGTCGAACTTCCTGCCGGTCCCGACCGGACGCAGCCCCCTTGCGTCCGGACAGGATCGGCATATGCTCTCCTGTATAACCATAAGGAGAGGAACGATGAATCCGATCGAACCGTGCGATGCCGCCGGCGAGAAGAGCATGGTGATCCTGCAGAGCCTGCTGTGTCTCCTGCGCGAAAAGAACCTGCTGTCGCGTGCGGATATCGAGGAACTGGCCGCCAAGGTCGCCAGCCGCGCCGCCGACCGCGACCATGATCCGCTGCCCTGCCAGAGCGACGCCGCGATCGCCGCCGCCAGCGAGATGAACCGGCTGGGCGCCTATATCGGCGGGCGCTACGGCGGAAAACACCGTCGTATGTAATTGATTCGGCGTCGTTCGCCGCATGTCCCATTGCGACCGGCGGTGTCATCACGGCGTCAGAATTTGCGGCGACACGCATCCCCGGAACCTGTCGTGCGTTCAAGCAACGTCCGGTTCCGCCGGGCGAGTATTAGAAACGGACGATTGAACGTCCTTGAGAGGTTGTCGTGTCTTCGATTGGACCGGACGAAATGTCCTACTTCGTACGCCGTGCCGAACAGCAGTTGGAACTGGCGCAGCAGGCCGACCACGAACAGGTCGTCAGCGCGCATTACGAACTGGCAAACCTGTACCTCGACCGCGCTTATGCGCCGGTCATGCCGGCGGAGGGTTCGCAGCAGGCGGCGTGAGGCCGATTCCGAAGCGATCCGCCGACCGTCCCAACCTGGTTTCAGATCGAGCCCCAACCCTCCACCACACGTCACCCCGGGCTTGACCCGGGGTCCCGCTTGTTACCGCCCGTGGCGAGTAAGGAGTACACCAACGCGTTCGTGCTGCGCCTGGTCGGATTGGGCTGGTTGACGTGCCACTTCTTCCAAGATTGGAGAAGAAGCGGGACCCCGGGTCAAGCCCGGGGTGACGAATGGGGAGAACCGCCTCCGATCTTGTGAAAGGCCTCACGCCCTCCGCTGATCCAGCACCGATCCCCAAGCCGACCGGAAGCACGCAGCGCCCCCGGAGCCGGGCCTCCACGAAACCGCAGCCCTATTCCCCCTGCTGGTTCACCATCGCATCGTCGACCGGCGCGTCGTCGCTGCTTTCCTGCCCGCGGGTCGATCGCGACGTCATGCCGGTGGCGGACGCGTCGTCCAGCACCTGCTGGTCGGGTTCGACCGGTGGGGGCGGGGGGAGATCCTCGACCGGGGCGGGTGCCGACAGATTCTCCGTAATCACCGGCGCCGCCTCGAAATTCTGCTCCGGTAGCGGGGTCGGCGGCGGGGCGTCCTCGTCGAACGCGCTGTTCTCGATCGGTGCCTCGTCCACATTCTCGTTCGAACAGGCACCAAGCCCGGTCGCCAGCAACAGGCCGCTGCCAGCCAGCAGCGCCACACGCCATCCGTTGAACATCGTCATCCCCTTATCGAGCCGCCATCTGGCTGGCTTCGGCGCGTGCGGCGATCTTGTTCGCCAGCACGCCGTCCCATTTATACGGATCCTCGCGGAAGCTCATCGTGCCGTTCGGTGTCGCGAACGCGGTCCAATACAGCAGATAGACCTTTACCGGATCGGCGACCTTGGCCCGCACCGTTTTGCCCGATGCCAGCGTCGCGTCGATCTGCGTATCCGGCCATTCGGGCGTCGTGCGCAGCAACAGCCGCGCAAGATCCTCGGGCTTTTCCAGACGGACGCAGCCATGGCTGGCCAGCCGGTCGAACTTCGCAAAGCCGGCCTGCGCCGGCGTGTCGTGCAGATACACCGCGAACGGATTGTCGAAATCGAACTTGAACCGGCCTAGCGCGCTATTCTCCGACGCTTGTTGCAGGCGACGCCCGCCGCCCTCGGTCTCGATCACGCGAAATCCGTTGCGCTTCAGGTAGCCGGGGTTCGCCCGCTCCTTCGGCCACAATTCCTTGTCGGCGATCGACGACGGCACGTTCCACGGCGGATTGAGCACGATCGAATGGATCGTCGAGGTCAGCATCGGCGTCTCGTCACCCGGACGCCCGGTCACCGCCTTCATCGACGTTACCGGCTGGTCGCCATCGAACACGGTCAGCACGGCGGCGGCGATGTTGACCTGAATGCGGTTCTTCTCCAGCTCGGTCGGCAGCCAGCGCCACCGCTCCATATTCGCCTTGATCTGCTTGATCCGCTCGCCCACCGGCACGTTCAGCGACGCGACGGTCTGCGCACCGACCTGTCCGGCGGGGTTGAGACCATAGCGGCGCTGGGCGCGGCGGACGGCATCCAGCATCGCCTGATCGAAGGTATCGCCGGTCGGCGACAGGTCGGCATCCTCGATCGCCAGCCGCTTGCGCAGCGCCGCGACCTGTGGACCCTTGCCGCCCAGCCGCATTTCTGAGCCGGCACCAACCGTCGGCCAACCGCCATTCGCCTGAATCTTGCGATAGCGGGCCAGACCGGTCACCAGCGTGTCATAGCCGGCATAGGGCGGTGGCAGCGACGCGATCCAGGCAGCCAGCCGGTCCTTCGCCACCGCGTCGCGGAACGACGGCAGCGGGTCGAACGCTTGCGGGCGCATCGCCCAGTCCTTCTGGAAATCGGCATTGTCCAACCGCCCCGCGCGCACCGCATGGGCATGATCGAGCGCGGCACGCACGAGTGCCGGTCCGGATAGCCCGGCCAGCGACGGTTCGCGATCCTTCAGCCCCTGCGCCACCGCATCGCGTGCCAGCAACCGCGCCAGTTCGCTCTCCTGCGCCGCGGTCAGCGTCGGCAGCGGGGCGGCGGCCGGGATCGGCTGCACCATCGGCTGGGTCGTCGGC
>NZ_QQWV01000086.1:0-3482 GCF_003951715.1 Sphingomonas sp. ABOLH
GTGGCGGGCTGATCGCTTTGCTGGGGCAGTTGATCGGCGGGGCGCCGGGGCGGGCGACCGGCGGTCCGGTCAGTCCACAGCGGCCCTATTGGGTCGGTGAGCGCGGGCCGGAATTGTTCGTGCCGACCAGCAGCGGACAGGTGGTCGCGGCACAGGGCGGCGGTGCGCGCGAGGTGCGGGTGGCGATCACGGTCAACGCCGCCGGCGGCGACGCGCCCCGCGCGCTGCAACAGTCGAGCCGGCAGGTCGCGCGGGCGGTGCGCGCCGCGCTGATGGAGGCGTGAACCATGGGATATTGGCTGGCGGAGCGGCGCACGGTGCAGGAGGCGGGGGTGCTGTCGCGGTTCGACCCTGCCTATTGGACGGTCGATTTTCCGCGTCCGATGATGGCGTCGGTGGTGACGACGGGCGCGGATGCGCTGCGGGTCGACTGCGTCTTTTACCGGCAGGACGATCTGGCGGGGCTGATCTGGGCATCGGAGGATGTCCACGACCACCCGCTGCTGCGCTATGACACGGTGCGCGATTATCGCGATTGTACCTTGCGGTTCCGCTGGCGGTCCGGCGGCATCCGGCCGCTGGATGCGCGGCATGGCCCGGTGCTGACCATCGAGGGGCGCGATGCGGGCGGTGTAGCGCGGGCCTGGTATGTGCGGTTGTGGAATTACGCGACCGGCACGCCCGAGGATGCCGAGGTCGTGATCGACTTTGCGAGCGTCGTCGGCGGGTACAGGCTGCCCGAGGACGGCGTGCCGGTCTGGGCGGGCGATGTCGACCGGATGTTCGTGTCGCTGGTGCCGCCGGACTATGCCGAGGGTGGCGCCTTGCTGGCGGCGCCGGCGGAGGGCTGGGCGGAGATGTCGGCGATCCGGTGCGAGGGGCCGGGATCGGTGCTGGGCGTCGGCGATGTGGTGCTGCCCGAACATGACCTGCGGATCGCGAGCGGCTATGACGACAGCTATCACCTGACGCCCGAACGGCTGCTGCACAATGCGCTGCGGCTGGGGTATCGTGGTGCCCTCGTCCACTATGTGGGCATGAGCCATTATTTCCGGCTCGAACGGTCGGGTGACGGGCTGTTCGTGTCGCTGGCCGGGGGCGTGCTGAATGGGCCGTGCGCCGCGTGGCATCGCGACTTTGCCGAGCGGGCGGGGGCGCTGGGGTTCGATCCGATCTGGTCGCTCAGCTACGAATTGTTCGACGCGCATTGCTGGGGCGACTGGAAACAGCGGGCGAGTGACGGGTCGCCTGCGCTGACCGGATGGGTGCCGCCCTCGACCTTGCTGTCGCCGGCGCATTCGGGCGCGATGGGGTATCTGCAGGCGGTGGCGCGGGCGTTCGTCGGGATCGCGCGGGCGGCGGGCGGGCGCGGGCGGTTCCAGGTCGGCGAGCCATGGTGGTGGGTGACCACCGATCATCGCATCTGCCTGTACGACGATGCCGCGCGGGTCGCGCTGGGCGGTGACGTGCCGGTGATCGACGATGTGCGCGGGCGTTTGAGCGCGGCGCAGCGGGGGTTGCTCGACCGGGCGGGGGCGTTGCTGGCCAGCTCGACGGCGGCCTTGGTCGCGGCGGCGCGGAGCGCGGGGGCGGAGGAGGCGTTGCTGCTCGCCTATCTGCCGACGATCCTGAATGCCGACAGCCCCGAGGTCAGCCGGGCGAACCTGCCGGTCGGCTGGGCAAGGCCGGCGTTCGATGTGTTGCAGCTGGAGGATTATGACTGGGCGGCGACCGGCAATGTCGGGGCGACGGCGCGGGGCGTCGCGGCGGCGGGGGTAAGGCTCGGTTATCCGGCGCACGAACAGCATTATTTCTCGGGCTTCGTGCTGAAGCGCGAGGACCGGGCGCAGTGGCGCTCGATTGCCGAGGCTGCGGAGGTGGCGATGGCGAGGGGCGTGGCGGAGACGTTCGTCTGGGCGCTGCCGCAGGTGCTGCGCGACGGGTTCATCTATTTTCAGGAGGAGGGGGCGATGGAGGCGTTCGATGACGTGCGCTTTCCGCTGGCGCTGGGCGCGGAGGCCGAGGTGATGCCGGAGACGTCGACCGCGATCGCGGTGGCGGCGGGCGGGCACGAGGCGCGCAATGTCGACTGGGCGGAACCGCGCACCCGCTATGATGTCGGACCCGGCGTGCGGTCGCAGGCGGATGTGGCGCTGCTGCTCGATTTCTTTCGCGCCAGGCTGGGGCCGGCGCGGGCGTTCCGGTTGCAGGACCCGTTCGATCATTCGACGGCCGCGGTGCCGGGATTTGGCGATGTGGTGATCGGGATCGGCGATGGCGCGACGACGCGGTTCGCGCTGGTGAAGCGGTACGGGCAGATGGTGCGGCGGATCACCCGGCCGGTGGCGGGCAGCGTGCGGGTCGGCGTGGGCGGGGTCGAGACGCAGGGCTTTTCGGTCGGCGCGGGCGGTGTCGTGCTGCTCGACGTCGCGCCGGGCAAGGGCGTGGCGGTGACGGCGGGGTTCGTGTTCGACGTGCCGGTGCGCTTTGCCGAAGACCGGTTGCAGGTGGCGCGGGCGACCCATGGCGCAGGTGTCGCGGCCAGCGTGCCGCTGATCGAGGTGCGCGAGGCATGAGCGCGGTCACGACGCTGACGCTGTGCTGGCGGATCGAGCGGCGCGACGGGGTGACGTTCGGGCTGACCGCGCATGACCGCGACCTGGTGGTGGACGGGCTGACCTATCGCGCGGCGCCGGGCGACGCTGGGCGACCGCAGGTGCCGGGTGGCGATGCGCGGGCGGCGGAAGGTCGTGCGGGTCGTCGCGCAGGAGGGCGAGCGGCTGGTGCTGGCGGCGGGGGCGGGGTTTGCGCGCGGGCGGCTGCGGTGGATCGGCGGGGCGAATGGCGGGCTGTCGGCGTTCGTCGTCGCGGCGGATGCGGAGAGCGTGACGCTGGAGGCGGTGCCGGGCTTCGAGGGGACGGGGGCATTCGTCGAGCTGAGCGAGGGGTGCGACGGGACGCTGGCGACCTGTCGCGACCGGTTCGGCAATGTCGCGAATTTTCGGGGCGAGCCGCATCTGCCCGGCATCGACCTGCTGACCCGCTATCCCGGCGCATGAGCGCGGTCGGGCGGGCACGCAGCGTCATCGGGTGTCGGTTCCGCCGGCAGGGGCGGACGCCGGACGACGGATTCGACTGTGTCGGGCTGGTCGGCTGGGCGCACTGCGTCGCGGTGCCGGACGATTGTCCGCCGCGCTGTAGCGATGTGGCGCGGGTGGTGGCCGGGCTGGGGCAGGGGTTCCGGCAGGTCGAGCAGGCGGTGGCGGGCGATGTGCTGCTGATCGAAAGCGGGCCGGGGCAGTTGCATCTGGCGATCGCGAGTGGCGACGGCGTGATCCACGCCGATGCGGTGGCGCGGGCGGTGGTCGAACGGCCGGGGCCGCCGCCGTGGCCGGTCCTGAGCATCTGGCGCAAACGGGAGGACGAACATGGCGACGATGGTGCTGACGACGCTGGGCGGCGCAGCTGTCTCGTATACACAA
>NZ_QQWV01000087.1:0-3437 GCF_003951715.1 Sphingomonas sp. ABOLH
CGGTCTGATCCGTCCAGACCCAGCAGTCTGCGCGACCGCAGGTGCCGCTTGCGGCAGAAAATCCTTGTCTAGCGCTCGGATACAGGCGATCTTCACCTCAAACGACACGCCACTTGGGGAATGCAGGCTCATTCATACCGAGGTTCCTTTTCAATATTCTGGTCAAGGGCTGGGTTCTCAGCTCGCACGGGGCGTGTTTGACACGGTGCGTGCGCGCGGCGGCAAGATCGTTCTGCGCTGCTCTTTCATGGGCCGTTTTTTTGCCCGCCATCCCGAGTATTCCGATATCGTGTCAGGCTAGTTCTGCCGGACGGCGGGGTGATCGGGGGCGGGGTGATCGGGCGACAGCCCGTCGCAGGATGAATAGCGAAGCGGGCCGATGCGGTTCCGCAAACACCAGTGAAAAAAGGGGCCAGCTATGGGCAAGGGATCGGATATGTTCGTCGCCGCGCTTGAGAACGAAGGCGTGGATCGTGTCTTTGGCGTGCCGGGCGAAGAGAACCTCGATCTGCTGGAATCGCTCAGGACCTCCAGCATCGAACTGGTTCTGACACGTCACGAGCAGGCGGCGGCTTTCATGGCGGCGACATATGGCAGGCTTACGGGCAAGCCCGGCGTCTGCCTCGCCACGCTTGGACCCGGCGCCCTGAACCTGTCAACCGGAGCCGCATATGCGCATCTGGGCGCAATGCCGATGATCCTCATCACGGGCCAGAAGCCGCTGATGAATGGCAAGCAGGCGCGCTTCCAGATCGTGGATATCGTCGCATCGATGAAGCCGCTTACAAAGATGACGCGCCAGATCGTCAGTGCCGCCAGCATACCTGCCATGGTGCGCGACGCTTTCCGGGTCGCGACCGAGGAAAGGCCCGGTCCGGTGCATCTGGAATTGAAGGCCGCGCCGCGCTCGACCGCCGAGATTTCCGCAACGTGCCGGGCATCCGCGCCGAAAGCTCGGGCGGCGACGGCAACGCCAATATCTCGATCCGCGGCCTGCCGATCGCATCGGGTGGCGCCAAGTTCCTGCAGTTGCAGGAAGACGGCCTGCCGGTGCTGGAATTCGGCGACATCACCTTCGGCAATGCCGACATCTTCCTGCGGTCCGACCTGAACCTGTCGTCGGTCGAGGCGATTCGCGGCGGGTCGGCCTCCACCTTCTCGTCCAACTCGCCCGGCGGCGTGCTCAACCTGATCTCCAAGACCGGGGAGCGCGAAGGCGGCGCGATCCAGCTGGGCGCCGGCCTCGATTACGAGGAATATCGCGTCGATGCCGATTACGGCGGCAAGATCGACAGCACGACGCGTTTTCATGTCGGCGGCTTCTATCGCCAGGGCGAGGGGCCGCGCCGGATCGGCTATGACGGCAATCGCGGCGGCCAGTTCAAGGCGAACCTGACCAAGAGCTTCACCGGTGGCTATGTCCGGCTGTACGCCAAATATCTGGACGACCGCGCCGTCGGCTATCTACCCAATCCGGTCCGCGTCACCGGCACCGATGCCGATCCCAAATATCGCAGCCTGCCCAATTTCTCGATCACCGACGATGCGCTGCTGACGCGCAACTTCACCACCAACGTGACGCTCGACGGCCGCAACACCCCGGTCCAGCGCGACCTGCGCGACGGGCAGCGTCCGGTGGTCAAGGCGTTCGGCGTGGAAGGGCAGATCGACCTCGCCGGCTGGACCGTGACCAACCGCTTCCGCTACGCCGATATCAGCGGCGGTTTCTCGTCGCTGTTCCCGTCCAATGTCGCGGCGGCGGGCGAGATCGCGACCGCGCTGGGCGGTGCGGGCGCGACGCTGCGCTACGCCAGCGGCCCGTCGGCGGGACAGGCGATCGCCAACCCGGCCGCGCTGAACGGCAACGGCCTGCTGGCGCAGATCGTCGTGTTCGACGTCAAGCTCAACAGCCTCGACAACATCACCAACGACCTGCGCGCCAGCCGGGTCTTCCGCGTGGGTGAGGGCGACCTGACCACGACGGCCGGCTTCTACAAGTCGCGCCAGACGATCGACAGCGACTGGCTGTGGACCTCCACGCTGCTCGACGTGCGGGGCGGCGGGCGCGCCGCGCTGGTCGATATCGTGTCGGCTGCCGGTACGCCGGTCACCCAGAACGGCTTCTACGGCTATGGCGCCAGCTATTTCGGCGATTGCTGCCGCCGCAGCTACCGCGTCGATTACGACGTCAACGCGCCGTTCGGGTCGCTGAACTACAAGATCGGCCGCGTCGCGCTGGGCGCCAGCGTCCGCTATGACTTCGGCGATGCGTCGGGGTCGATCTTCGGGTCGGACCTGGGCGGGGGCCGCACCGGTGTCGTGACGCGCGACATGAACGGCGACGGCGTGATCTCGGCCGCCGAGCGGCGCGTGGCGGTCATCCCGCTCGGCAGCCCGGCACCGGTCGATTATGGCTGGAACTACCTGTCCTATTCGGCGGGCATCAACTTCCGCATCGCCGAGCCGTTCGCAGTGTTCGCCCGCTACAGCCGCGGCGGGCGCGCCAATGCCGACCGGCTGCTGTTCGGTCCGGCGGTCAGCACGGTCGACGGGTCGCTGCGCAGCAAGGCCGCGGCGGTCGATTTCGTCCGCCAGGCCGAAGCCGGCGCGAAATATCGCCACAACGGGCTGGTCGTGAACGTCACCGGCTTCTGGGCACGCACCGAGGAGCAGAATTACGAAGCGACGCGCCAGGTGTTCATCGACCGCGCGTACCGCGCCTATGGCGTCGAACTGGACGGCGGCTACAGCGTCGGACCGTTCGGCATCACCGGCGGGGCGACGTGGACCGATGCGACGATCGTCAGCGACGCGCTCAACCCCGGCGTCGTCGGCAACACCCCGCGCCGCCAGGCCCGGCTGATCTTTCAGGCGACGCCGCAGGTGGAGCTGGGCCGGATCGCGGTCGGTGCGAACGTCATCGGCACGACCAGCAGCTATGCGCAGGACAGCAACCAGCTGAAGCTGCCGGGCTATACCGTCGCCAACGGCTTCCTCCAGTTCCGCGCGACCGACCGGCTGCTGCTGTCGCTCAACGCCAACAACCTGTTCGACGTGCAGGGCTTTACCGAGGCCGAGGATGCGGTGATCCCGGCCAACGGCATCGTGCGCGCACGGTCGATCAACGGCCGCACGACGTCGGTGACGCTGCGCGCGATGTTCTGATGCCGACGTCCGGGCCGCGCTTCGGCGTGGCCCGGCGCAGGATCAGAAATCGACGGCGATGCCCTTGTGCGTCCAGTCGCCATAGCGGGTCGGGCTGAGGCCCAGCGGATCGTCGCCGTCCGATTGGGGCGGCAGCGGTTCCGGGGTCGGCACCGGCGGCGACTTGGAGAGATGCGCGGGTGGCTTCACATGCGGGGGCCGCTTGCCCATAGGGGTTCCTTTCCGGTTCGCTCGGGACTGCACTTGGCGGACCGGCGACAGGATTCAAGTAC
>NZ_QQWV01000088.1:0-3027 GCF_003951715.1 Sphingomonas sp. ABOLH
GTTGAAGCTCCACCCTTTGCACGTGAATGCCCATATTGCGGCAGGCGACAGGCCCAACGGCCATCGCAAAGCGCCCGACCGCGAAGAGACTGTTGCACTCCGGGGGTGATGACGGGTGATCTTGCAAAGATCCGCGAAGGAGCAGATCATGAGGTAGCAGAAGAAGTTGGGATATCCCTCACACGGAGGGGCAGCAGCTAGAGACTTTAGCCGGGTGGCCTGGACATACGCGTCCGCCACCCGGTCACAAAGAGCTTTGCGACCGTTCGTTGGTCTTGCGACCGGCTTTTACTGCGGGGTTTCGACGCCCCGGTTCACGGACAAAATCCGCGAACCGCCTGAGGCTATAGGCCAATCCTTAACGGATTGCGACAGTCCGAAGGACACAGCCATGCCGCTGGCATGGAAAAGGGCGTCGGTGGCGCTGATCCTAACGGACAGACGATGCGAAGGTTCTGAATGAAGGGAAAAACAGGGTCGGCATCCGCCGGCTCGGCCCTCGGTCGGAATTTTCGTCGTCGACCGGTTCTGCCGGTCATTCTCACCATCGCGTGTCCTTACCCCAGCTGCCTCGCGCGGCGTGGGCGGAGGGCATGTGCCTGGAGCACACCGCCTATGCTTCTCACACCCACCATCACCACCGTGAACGTCGCCGCCCTCGACGTCGGCCATCGGCTCGGCCTCGATCGGCAAATACCCATCGGCGCAGCGGTCCTGACCGCCCGCCTGCAAGGCCCAACGGTTCACTTCTCGCTCGACAGCTACATCCTGCGACCATCGGACCCCGCCGACGCGCTGCTGGCCTGGCTCGACCAGCGACTGACGACCGATGGCGCGACGATCACCGGCTACCGCCTGAAGGACGCGATAGCCCTACTCGATCGGCTGCCCAGCGCCGAATGGTCGCCAGCCCTCCGCGCGCTGGCGGGCTGCGGCCAGCAATATCTGCTCGATCTGTCGGCCAGCGTCGATGGTGGGCCGCTGACCCTTCAGCAAGCCTGCGTCCATTCGCAGATCCTGTGCGCGCCGGGCGATCCGAACCGCCGCTTCGCTGACTGGGTGCGGTCCGACGTCGATGAGATCGAGCAGGACGCACAGGTCGACGCGATCGCTGCGTTCCGGCTGGTCATACGTCGTCTCGCCAGGGTGAATCCGGTCGGTCGCAGCATCGCTGCGGCCATCAGCGGCCACTTCGCCGAATGGCTGGGCGAAGCCGATTACGCCGCCACCCGGCTCCATGTCGCGGACCTGCTGTCCGCCGCCGACTGATCCCACACGGCCGCATCGCGGCCAACCTCCAGGAAAAACCATGTCTCTCATTGATCTATCGATCGAGGAGCGCGGCTTCGCGCCCGCGTCGATCGCGCTCGCCGTCCGTACGATCGGCGCCTGTCCCGCCGCCCGCCACCGACCGGATGCCCGTATCCTCTGCGGGATCGGCGTCCTCACCGTCACGCCGGAGGGCGGTGGCTACCGTTTCTCCAGCGATGCCCGGTGTCTCGGCGAAGGTGATACGCCCCGCGATCTGCTCGACTGGCTGGAGCCGTACATTGCATCGACCGGTGCCGTGATCAGCTGGGATAACTTCGGCGCCGTGCCGCGCCGACTGCTCGCACTGGCTGATCCGGCGCGCCATCCGCAGATCATCGCGGCCGCGGCCGACACCGCAGGACGATGGCGGGCCCTGCCGCTCGGGCATACATGGCATCTCCGCCAGGCTGGCGCGCACCTCATGCCCTGCGTGTGCCCGCCGCAGACGCCGGTCGATGAATGCGAGGCGGCGATGCCGACCGTGCTGCTGCCGGACCCGGCAACCACCGCGGTCGAACTGATCGGCGAGGCCATCGCCGGATGGCAGTGCTGGGCACGACTATTCGGCGATTTCGACGACTCCGACCACCCCGCACAAGCCGCACTCCGCGCGCTTGCTCGCTGGCGCGGCGAGCAGCCCGCCACCCGCTGACCTTCCCTCAACCGATATGCGGCCGCGCGAGCGCCCGCCGGAGAGCCACCATGCACCACGACCTGACCTCGCTCTGGAAGAGCAACACGCCCCGCTTCGTCGTCGTCCTCGATGCCGAACTCGCCTACGACCATGAAGCGCACGCCCGCTACCAGTCCGCCGAACGTTTCCTGCCCACCGATGCCGCGCATTTGTCGCCGCGCGAACTGCGCACCGACCCGCGCGTGACACCGCGCTGGCCTTGCCACCAGGTCACGACGCTGAGCTGGCTGGTAATGACCGAAGCGGAAGACGGCCTGCGCCCGGTCCGACTGGAAACGCGCGGCCTGCCGGAACAGAACGAAGCCGCTGTCCTGAAGGCGTTTTTCGCCGACATGGAGCAACTGGGCCATGTCCAGCTGGTGACGTGGGGCGGATTCCACTCCGACCTGCCGCAGATCCTGATCGGGGCGATCGACGCCGGGTTGCAGCTGCCGTCTTGCCTCACCGGCCTGTTGTCGCCGTGGCGGCGCGACGCATCGGGCTGAGCAGCCCCCATCGGGTGGTCCGGGTTATTAGTTAGTGCATTGTCGTCTCCGCCGCCATTGCCGGTCGTAGGTGGAGCGAAGCGGAACCGGAGGCCGGCAATGGCGGTGTCGCCGCTTGTGGTGCGGGCGGCCGATAGCCCAGGCTGCTGTGCGGCCGGACGGTGTTGTAGTGACGGCGCCACGCCTCGATCAGTACCCTTGCTTCAGCGAGGCTGTAGAAGATCTCGCCGTTGAGCAGCTCATCGCGCAGCGAGCCGTTGAAGCTCTCGTTGTAGCCATTCTCCCACGGCGAACCCGGCACGATGTACAGCGTCTTCACGCCAACCTGCCCGAGCCATTTCTGAACCGCGGTAGCGATGAACTCGCTGCCGTTATCTGATCTGATATGCGCGGGCGGACCCCTCGCGATGAACAGGTCGGCAAGCGCTGCCAGCACGTCTTCGTGTCGAAGCTGGCGCGCGACGACCAGTGCCAGGCATTCCCTGCTGGCCTCATCGATGATGGTCAGTATCCGGAACTTGCGCCCGTCATGCGTCC
>NZ_QQWV01000089.1:0-2768 GCF_003951715.1 Sphingomonas sp. ABOLH
CCATTGGGCCGCCCCCTGACCCCTCCAACATTCCCTCTCCCACCGGGAGAGGGAGGGAGCGGCGCAGCCGCGGAAGGGTGAGGGCGCCCCCCTTCACCCCGCCAGCATCCGCACCCGAAACTCCAGCGCCCCGACCCAGCCGTCGCCCTCGCGCAGCACCCGGCTGCGCACGAACGACAGGCTCACCACCCGCCACCCCGCCAACCCGGCGGGTGCAGACAACACCGCCACCTCCGCCGCCGCCGCCAGGTCGCGCAACCGCACCGGCACCTCGCCGCCGTCGAACAGCTGCACGACCACCCGCCCCTCGCGCCCGGCGGCATCCTTGGTGCCCCAGTCGGTCAGCACCGGCGTATCGACGACGACATAGGGCCGGCTGCTACGCACCGGCGGCGCATCGAACACGCTCGCCATGGTCAGCACCGCCCGCAGCCGCGCGACCAGCATCGCCTGCAACAACGTCCCCGCGATCATCGCCCCCACCCCGCCACAGCCTGCAGCCGGGGATCGCTGACCGTCCGCCGCACAAGGCTCCGCCCCGACAGCACCACGCCATCGCCGACGACCTCCGCCGCGACCCCCGGCACCTCCTCCGCCGCCGCAGCCACCCGCTCACGCACCACCACCGCCCGCCGCTCGCCCAGTGCTTCCGCCCGCTCCAGCGCCCGGATCATCGCCGCGCCCCCGCCAGTTGCATCCGCCGCCACGGCCGCCACAGCGCCCCCACCGCCGCCGGAGGTGCCGCCGCCGCCGTGCGCGCATCGAACAGATGCGCGACCAGCAGCACGATCCCCTGCGCCACCGGCGGCGGCACCGCGCTCCACTCCGCCGCCAGCCCCGCGACGAAGCGCAACGGCCCCGCCGCCGCCATCCGCACCCATCCGGTGCCCGCCGCATCAATATCGATCGCCATGATCGGCGCGACCGCCGTGATCGCGGTGACCGGCGCGACCGGCAGCGGTCGCCACTCGTTCGACGCCGCCATCATCGCCTCGTGCGGCCGGGCGATGATGGCGCTGCCGGTATAGGCTTCGGCCAGCGCCAGCGCGCTTTCCGCCAGCCGGTCGATCACCATGTCCTCCGCGGTCCCGGTGATCCGCAGATGGTCGCGCGCCGCCACGCGCACCCCCGCGATCACCGCCGCCGGAAAGGGCGCTGCGCTCATGTGTTTCTCCTTGGGTTTGCCGCCTCACGGCGGATGCGGCACCGGCCCACTCCCCCACCCGGCCACCCATCAAGGATACGCTGTGGGTGGCCGGGTGGGGGAGTGGGCCGGTGCCGCCGCAATCCAGCTGCGCTGGATTGCCAACAAAACGGGCGGGGTTCCCCCGCCCCACCAGATTACGCCGCGATCTTCAGCAGCTTGATCGCCTCCGAATTCATCACCGCCCCGCCGACGCGCTTGGTGGCGTAGAAATGGACGAACGGCTTGTTCGAATAGGGATCGCGCAGGATCTGCGTCTCGGCCCGCTCGGCGATCAGGTAGCCCGCCTTGAAATTGCCGAACGCGATCGGCAGGTTGCCCGCCGCAATGTCGGGCATGTCCTCCGCCTCGACCACCGGATAGCCGAGCAGCGTGTTCGCCTGCCCCTCGGCAAGACCCGGCGTCCACAGCAGCGCGCCGTCCGCCGTCTTGAACTTGCGGATGCGCGCCGCGGTCTGCGCGTTCATCACCCAGCACGCCCCCTGCCGGTACGCGCCGCGCAAGGCATGGACCAGGTCGATCAGCCGGTTCTCCGGATCGCTCCCGAAATCCGCCGCCGCACCGCTGGGCAGATGCTGCAACGTCCCGAAGGCACGGACCGCATCGCCGGTCGTGGCGGTCGGATAGGTCAGGAACCCGCGCGGCCGCCCGGCCCCGCTGCCGTTGACGAACGCCTGCCCCTCGGCTCGGGCGAACTCGCCGGCGATCTCGCCCGCCAGCCACACCTCGACGTCGAACGCGGCATCGTCCAGCATCGCCTGGCTCGCCGCCGGATTGGCGTACAGCTCGCCCATCGGCGGGGCGATCTCGTTGAAGGTCGGCGTCGCCGTCTCCGGCCGCGCCCCGCCCTCGCTCGCCCAGCCCGAGGGCGTCGCCCCGCTCGTCACCAGCTTGCGATACCCCGCCGACCCGACGCTCACCACCTGCGCGATGGCGCGGATCGGGCTGGCGCTCTTCAGTGTCGCGCCGATCATCGCATCGATCTCGCGCGGCACCGCATAGCCGCCCGCCGCATCCGACGTCCCCGCCACCGCCTTCGTCTCGACGGTCATCCCGCTCCTCACGAACGCGCCGAAGCCGCCGCCCTGCACCTCGGCACTCAGCATCGGCCGGCTGCCGCCCGCCGCCACACCCGAAAAGCTCCCCGCCAGCGTCTCGATCGTCATACTCGTCGTCCCCATGAAAAAAGGGGCGCCGCGACCCGCGACACCCCCGTTGTGGAAAAGTTTGTGAAGCGCGCGACCCGTCACCCGTCCTCGACCGCATGGATGCGCGCCAGCACCTGCATCGGCTGCGCGACCACGCTCACCTCGATCAGCTCGGCGGCGGCGATCGTCCGCCACGCCCCCTGCCGCACCGACCGTGCCCGATAGCCGAACGACAGCCCGTCGACCGCCCCGGCCCGCACCAGCCGCGCCGCCTCTCCGCCATCGATACGAGCGATCACCCGCAGCCCGCGCGCATCCTCGCCCAGCCACTCGACGGTCCCGATCGGATCGCCCCGGTGCTGCCACAGCAAAGGCACCGCCCCCGCCGCCACCAGCGCCCCCGGCAACACCACATC
>NZ_QQWV01000009.1:0-112842 GCF_003951715.1 Sphingomonas sp. ABOLH
GGCTCCCACTGCGTCCGGCGCCCACCCCGCCGCCACTCCAGCTGCGCATATTCCACCATCCGCATCTCGTCCTCGGCCAGCAACAACCGGGCGCGATAGTCCTTCGCCTTGCGCTCGAGATACGCGGCGTTGCTCTCGCCGCGCTTCGGGGCGAGGTCGGGGTTGGCCAGCCCCTTGGCACGCTTGTCGTTCCACGCGATCATCTGCATCGCCTGGTGCACGGTCATCGCCGGGATCGGCGGGGGATCGTTGTGCTGCCAATGGTCGTGGACGTTCGCCTCCGGCAGCGAGCTTTCGAGCAGCGCCAGTTCGAGGCGTTCGGACCCAACCGCCAGCGCGACGCGCATTTCGCGGGCGAAGCCGGGATTGTTGCGCGCACGGGCGTAGAAGCTGCTATGGGCGAAGCCGGCGGCGGCTGCGGAGAGGCGGACATTGGCGGTGGCGCTGAGGCCGGCGAGGAAGCGTTGTTCGGCGTCGCGGTCGATGGTGCGGGTCTTGGAGACGCGCAGTTGCAGGCGGCCTTTCGAACGGACGACGCGCGCCGGGCCTTCCGTCTGCTCGGGCCTGGCGAGGCGGGCGGCGGCGAGGGTCAGCGCCGCCTCCCAGCGCTGGGCGAAGTCGGGGTCGGCGTTGCGGCGCTTGGTGAGCATCGAGCGGTTGAGGCCGGTCGTGCGGGCGGCGTCGCGGGCGTTGCCGGTGCGTTCGAGTTCGGCGAGGAAGGCGGCGTTTTGCAGCGCCTGCTTGCGGCTGTACGGGCGGGGTTTGCGGTCGGACATGGCGCCAGAGGATCAGGCGGAATCCTACATTGCAAGGGGGGCGCTTTTGCGCTAAGCGCGCCGCTTCCCAAACGACAGTTTTGGAAACCATGGCGGGAGGCCGGCCCATTGGGCCGCGCCGCACGAACCGCTAAACTTGAAAGAGAGTGATACCCATGGCCAAGAAGATTACTGGCTACATCAAGCTGCAGGTGCCGGCGGGCGAAGCCAAGCCGTCGCCGCCGATCGGCCCGGCGCTGGGTCAGCGCGGCGTGAACATCATGGAATTCTGCAAGGCGTTCAACGCCCAGACCGGTGACACGGCGAAGGGCACCCCGCTGCCGACGATCATCACCGTTTATGCCGACCGTTCGTTCAGCTTCGAGACGAAGACGCCGCCGGCGACGTACCTCATCAAGCAGGCGATCAACCTGAAGTCGGGTTCGAAGGAACCGGGCAAGGTGAAGGCCGGCAGCATCAAGCGGTCGCAGCTGAGCGAAATCGCCACGATGAAGATGAAGGATCTGAACGCCAACGACATCGACGCGGCGACGAAGATCATCGAAGGTTCGGCCCGCGCGATGGGCCTCGAAGTGGTGGAGGGTTAAGACTGTGGCCAAGCTGACCAAGAAGGCGAAGACCCTCGCCGCTGCCGTCGATGCGCAGAAGCTGTACGGCGTCGATGAAGCGATCGCGCTCGCCAAGACCCATGCGACCGCCAAGTTCGACGAAACGATCGAAGTCGCGCTGAACCTGGGCGTCGATCCGCGTCACGCCGACCAGATGGTCCGCGGCGTCGTGACCCTGCCCAAGGGCACCGGCAAGACCGTGCGCGTCGGCGTGTTCGCCCGCGGCGCGAAGGCCGAGGAAGCCACCGCAGCGGGTGCCGATGTCGTCGGTGCCGAAGATCTGATGGACGCGATCCAGGGCGGCAAGATCGACTTCGATCGCTGCATCGCGACCCCGGACATGATGGGCCTGGTCGGTCGTCTCGGCAAGATCCTGGGTCCGAAGGGCCTGATGCCGAACCCGAAGCTCGGCACGGTCACGATGAACGTCGCGGCTGCGGTCGAAGCGGCCAAGGGCGGCCAGGTGGAATACCGCGTCGAAAAGGCCGGCATCATCCATTCGGGCATCGGCAAGGCGTCGTTCTCGGCCGCCGACCTGCGCGAAAACTTCGACGCACTGGTCGACGCCGTGGTGAAGGCCAAGCCGGCGGGCGCAAAGGGCAAGTATGTCCGCAAGGTTGCGGTCAGCTCGTCGATGGGCCCGGGGATCAAGGTCGATACGGCTGAGGTTGCAGGCGCGTAAGCGCCGACGCCGTGCCGCAGGGCACGGCCCGAGGCCGGCCAGCGGGGGCGCAAGCTCCCGACCGCCGATGCGGGATTTACTCCCGCGTCGGCCGACAAACAGAACAAGGGTCGGAGGCTTTCGTGCTTCCGGCCCCTTTTGTCGTGTCGTTGCTGGAGCCGGGAGCTTCCGACACAATGGATCCCGGCCTTCGCCGGGATGACGGGGGTGGTTGGGTGTCCGTCCATGTCCGGATTTGATCCGCGGTAGCGGCTCAACGGGCGCGGAAGAAGAATCGGGACCCTGGGTCAAGCCCGGGGTGACGGTTGGGGGGAGCGTTGCCTTCCTCTTACAGGTTCCCCTGTTCCTCCTCCGGCACGTCGTCATCCGGGCCGTAATAGAGCGCCGCGCATTCCTCGCGCAGGCAGCCGCCTTCGATCACGATATCGTCGCGATAGGCGTCGGCGATGAAGCTGAGGGTGTCGATGTGGCGATCCTCGAAATACATTTCGTGGACGTCGTCGCGGCCGGCGCCATAGACGACGCGGGCGACCTTCGACCAGATCGAGGCCATGGTGCACATGCCGCAGGGTTGCAGCGTGGAGTAGAGCGTCGCACCGCGCAGTTCCATGTCGCCGACCCCCTCGCATGCGCGGCGGATCGCCATCATCTCGGCATGGGCGGTGGCGTCCGGCAGCTCCTGCGTCTGGTTGGGTTCGGCGGAGAGCACCTTGCCGTCGCGGACGATGATCGATCCTAGCGGGGAGCAGGACGGGTCGTCGCCCTTGGTCCGGGCGATGGCGATCGCCTGTCGCATCCAGTGTTCGTCTTGGGGCGTCAGCATCGGCAATTCCCTTCGCCGCGCTGAACGCGCCGGGGCGCCGAAGGATCAGTCGGCGGCGGCGAGGATGTCGTCGCTCGACGCGGCATGCACGTCCAATCGCGCGAGCAGCGCCAGCACCGCATCCCACCAGCGCCAGAAAGCGACGAGGTCGGCGGCGTCGCGGACATAGGGGGTGTGGCCGGGGACGAGGCTGGGCGAGTGATAGGCGAAGTTGAGGACGCGCGTCCCCTCCCCCACCGCGACGCGGATCGCTTCCAGCACGTCCGCGAGCGGCATGTCCTCGGGCGTGAGCGCGACGCGGTGGAGCAGGCCGAGGCGGGCGAGGACGCCGCGCCCGCGCGGGATCCGGCCGGCGGCGCGGTAGAGATGCGCGCCGCCGCGGCGCAACCGGCCGGTGAAGACGGTGGTCAGCGGCAGTTCGACGATGCCGCCATCGGGACCGGTGCGGAAGGCGTGGTTGGCGATGGCGCGATAGTCGGGACCGCCCTGCGCGCCATAATCGTAGCGGGCGCGCATCGAGCTATCGAGGCGATAGCCGCGGGCCGCCAGCAGCTTGAGGGTGTTGGGACCGAGGCCGTAGCGGCCGGCGCGATAGACGGTCGGCGCGGTGCCGATGATCGCGGTCAGCGCATCGGTCAGGCGGTCGAGCTTGGCCCCCTCCAGTGCCTTGGGCAGGTTGCCGGCGAAGCTGCTGTGATTGGACAGCGCCTCGTCGAAGGGCGGGTTGACCCAGGGGTGGAGCTGCGCACCGATGGTCGCATCCCCCTGCGCCATCACCGCGCGCAGGGCGTCGATCGCAGCGGGATCGGTCGCGACCGGATAGTCGACAAGGTAGCCGCTGCGCGCGCCCATCCCCGCCAGACGCGCATGGGCGTCGGGCAAGGCGGCGGTGGTCGCCACGCCCCAGCCATCGTGGCGGAAGGGCGCGCGCCAGTCGAATTCCTCCTCGGTATCGACAAGCAAGGTGAAGCGGGTGCCGAAGCCGGCGCGCCACACGACCGGCCGGCCATCGGCGGGCCGGAAGGGCGGGCTCACCGCTGCTGCGCCTGCCCGACCTCCACCGCGTCCGCCGCCGGCAGGCGCAGCGTCAGCGTGGCGGTGCCGAAGACCAGCGTGCCGCCCAGTTCGCTGGCGAGGTTGCGGGCGAGGCGGAGGGCAAAGCCGGTGCCGAGCAGCGACTGGTCGCCTTCATCATCGTCGACGTCGAACACGCTGTCGCCGGGCCATGCGTCCAAGGCCTGCGGCCGGTCGAGCACGATCGCGACATGGCCGTCGCCCTCCAGCCCCATGCGGACATAGATGGATTCCTCCGCCTCGCCCGCCGAGACGAGCGTCGCGAGCAGGCGGGCGAGCAGGCGTTCGACCGCGCGGCGGTCGCCCGATACCGACAGGTCGGTCGGCTCGATCTCCAGCAGCGTGCCGCGCAATTCGCACAGCGAGGCGAGGTCGGCGGCGATGACGTCGAACACCGGGCGCAACGCCACGCTGTCGGCGCGCAGATCGAGCGCGTCGCCATCGATCCGCGCGGCGAGGTCGAGATCGTCGATAACGGCCACGAGGTCGCGCGAATGGTTGAGGATCGCCCCGGCCCGGTCGCGATAGACCGGCGGCACGGGGCCGAGCAGCTGCGCCTCGATCATCTCGGCAAAGCCGGCGATGGCACCGGCGGGGGTGCGCAGTTCGTGGACCAGCTGGCGCAGTTGCGCCACGCCGGCGTCGCGGTTGGCGACCGGTTCGGCGCGTTCGTCGCTGCGCGGACGGCGGGCGGTGCCGCGATAGCCGGTAAAGCGACCGGTCGCATGGTCGAAGGCGGGAACGCCGGCCACGCTCCATTCGCCAGCCGCATCGCTGTCGCCGCCGATCACCAGCCGGGCGTCGCGGAACGGGCTGCGATGGCGCAACGCTCCGGCCGCTACCCCGTCGAAGCGCGCGGTGCCGGGCGCGGCGCCGAAATCGAGCGACAGGCCGATCAGCGGCGCGCGGCTGACACCGTCGACCCAGCGGATCAGGCCGGCGGCGTCGGTTTCGAAGCGGAAGCTGTCATGGGTGCTCGCGGGCGGCGGCGGGGGCGGAGCGTCCTGGTTGCGCTCGAACGCCTCGATCCGGGCCATGACGTCGACGATGCGGAACGGGCCGGCGGGGTCGGCTTCGGGGGCAGCGTCGTCGCCTGTTTCCGCGTCGACCGCCCCGGACGTCACCCCAGCGGACGCTGGGGTCTCTGTGGGGTGAGCGTCGTCCGACTGCGGCGGGAGATCCCAGCCTTCGCTGGGATGACGTTCCTGGGTAGAGGGTGCGGACGCGGCGATGGCCGATACATCTTCGGCGTCGGCCGCCGGCGTTGAGCGCTCCGCATCGAACGCAGCCGTCGTCCCGGCCGAGGCCGAGGTTTCTGCGGGGCGGGCGTCGTCCGGCTGCGGCGAGAGACCCCAGCCTTCGCTGGGGTGACCGCTTGTGGCGGATGCGGCGACGTCTTCCGCCGCCCGCTCGTCGCCCAGCACGAGGTCGGTGCTGCCGAAGCTGTCGAGCGCGCGGGTGACGGCAGGGTCGAGGTCGCGGCGGTTGCGGACCACGCCGCGCGCCGCCGAGCCGAGGCGCGGCAACAGCGCCAGCCATTCGCCGACCGACAGCGTGGCGCTGCGCAGCACCGGCACCGCCGCCTCGATCACGTCGGTCGCCAGCAGGTCGACCAGTTCGGCAGGCGGGCGGGCATATTCGAGGTCGCGGGCGCTGGCGACGCGGACGGTGCGCGGCACGCCGTCGCGCAATTCGCGTAGTAGCGCGATGGCGCGGGGATCGGGGCTGGCGCGACCGCGCCCGATCAGGTCGACCAGCTGCCGCCAGGCGGACGCGCGCGCACCCTCGCCCGTCAGATCGGAGGCCAAAACCGTTTCGAGGCTGTCGTCGAAGCGCACCGCGTTCCCGTTACTCGCACCCGCGCAAAGCCGGGGTGCCTACGACCCTTAACGCCGACGTCGTTAATACGGAACTGCCCATTTTCGGCACGTCGCAATGTGGGACAATTGCGCTTCCGCGTAATTTTATAATGCTGTAGGCAGGGCAATCATTCGGACCCTAACACGGAACACTATCATGGCTTTCGATCGTATCGACCGGCAAATCCTTGCCCTGTTGCAGGAGGACGGGCGGATGACGAACGTCGAACTGGCCGAGCGCGTCGGGCTGACCGCCCCGCCCTGCCTGCGCCGCGTCCGCGCGCTGGAAGAGGCCGGCGCGATCCGCGGCTATCATGCCGCGCTCGATCCCCGGCTGCTGGGGTTCACGATCACGGTCTTCGCGCTGGTCAGCCTGAAGAGCCAGGCGGGCAGCGACCTTGCCGCGTTCGAGGAGCATATCGCGACGATCCCCGAGGTGCGCGAATGCCATATGCTGAACGGCGAGATCGACTTCATCCTCAAGATCGTCGCGGCGGACCTCGAATCCTTCCAGTCGATGCTGACGACGCAGCTGATTACCGCGCCCAATGTGGCGAGCGTGAAGACGTCGCCGACGGTCAGGACGTCGAAGGCGCTGCCGGGGATTCCGGTTTCCGCCGGGGAGTGATTACCCTCTCCCGGCGATAAGCCACCCCGTTCGGTTCGAGCAGCTTCGAGCTTGTCGAGAAGCGTCTGTCGAGAACACCCGCCCAGCGGAACCCCGTTCTCGATACGCGCTCTCGACTTCGCTCGATCGCTACTCGAACCAAACGGGGTGGTTGGGATGGAAACGGAGTGATCGGGACTGCCGCCCCCTCCCCCAAACGAAAACGGCCCGGACCATCGCTGGTCCGGGCCGTTTCGCGTTCGGGTCACCCGATCAGTTGTTGCCGACCGCCGGGGTCGACGCGACGATGCGGGGATTGTCGACGTAGAAGGTCCAGAAGCTGGCGATTTCGGCGCGCGGGCCGGTGGTCGTCACCTTGCCGAACGCCGCCTTCGCTTCCGCCGCCTGGCCGGCACGGGCATGGGCGATGCCGATGCGGGTGTTGGCTTCGTCGGCGTCGATCCCGCCCTTTTGCAGCGCGAGATTGTACATCTCGACCGCCTTGGCGTTGTTGCCGGTCGCCAGATAGACGTTGCCCGCCGCCATCGCCGGACGGCCGTTCGGGCCGGACTTGGCGCGGGTTTCGAGCGCGGCGGCCGAACCATCGGCCTTGATCTGGGTCTGCGCGGTGGTGCGGACGGTGTTGAAGATCGCGGCCGAGGCCGGGATCTTGCCCGAGGCGCGCCCTTCGTCGATCACCGCGACGGTTTCATAGGGCAGGCCGATGTCCTGCGTGGTCTGGACATAGTCGCGATAGTCGTTCTGGTCGGCGAGCGACTTGGTGTCGCGCATCAGGCGCAGAATGTCGACGCGCGCCTGGTTGCCGAGCGTCGCGCCCTTGTTGTCCGCGCGGTCGCGGAACAGCGCCAGCACGGTGCGCCAGTTCGCCTGGGTCGGATAGTCGGCCAGCTTGCGGCGCGCCCACTGTCCCGCCTCGACCGGACGGTTCGAGCGATAGAGCTGCGAGATGGCGAGGTCGTACCAGCCTGCCGGCACCGGCTGACCGGCGGCCTTGCGCGCGGCCATCACCTTTTCGAGGCTGGCGAGGCCCTGATCGACTTGACCCTTCTGGATCGCGATGCTGGCAAGGCGCAGTTCGAGGTCGGGTTCGTTATAGCCGGCCTGCTTGGCGCGTTCGAAATTCTGCACCGCGACATCGGTCTGCTTGGTGTCGAGCGCGAGGACGCCGCGGTTGTAATAGAGGCCGCCGCGCTCTTCGGGCTTCAGCTTCGGGCTGGCGAGCAGTTCGTCGATCGCCGCGGCGAGCGCCGGGCGGTCGTTCTTCGCCTGCGCATTCTGCACCTTCAGCTGGGCGAGGAAATAGGCCTCGTCCTGGTTGCCGGCGGTCATCGCGGCCTGCATCGCGGCGATCTGCTGATCGGCGGCGGCGAAATTCTTGGCCTTGATCGCGGCGTCGGCGGCGAGCGCGGCGGTGCGGAAGGCTTCGCCGACCTGAATCTGCGGCGCGGCGGCTGCGTCTTCCTTCTTCTTGCGCTGGGCATCGGCGGTCGGGGCGACGACCAGGGTCGCACCCATGCCGAGCAGGGCGGCCAGGGCGGCCTTGGAAACGAACGTCATGCCGTGATCTCTCCCGAAAACTGGTGCCAGGCGCGCGCCCGGCAGGCGCGGCCCATCTAGGTCGAACCATGCGTCCGCACAAGCACACGCACGTAACGATGCGTTGCCGGACCTGCGCTGAACGCGCGTTGAACGGTTCGGGTCCGTTGTGCGATCCGGCGGTGCCGGATCGACGCGGTGCCGGTTTCGCGCGAGCGGACCAACCCCCCCATCCCCTTTGACGTGTCGGTTTGCGGCCGATAGGCGGCTCGCGATGATCGCGATCCTGTCCCCCGCCAAGACGCTCGATGATACGAGCACGCTGCCCGACCTGACGTGGAGCGCGCCGCGCTTTCCCGAGGAGAGCGGGCAGATCGCGCGCGGCGCGGCGCGGCTGGGCGCGAAGAAGCTGGGCGAGCTGATGCGGATTTCGCCCAAGCTGGCCGAGCTGAATGCCGGTCGGTATCGCGCGTTCGACGGTGCGGAGGAGCGGCCAGCGCTGCTGGCGTTCGCGGGCGACGTCTATGCCGGGTTCGACGCCAAGTCGCTGGAGACGGCGCAGTTCGATTTCGCGCAGGACCATGTGCGGATCCTGTCGGGGCTGTACGGACTGCTGCGGCCGCTCGACGCGATCAAGCCCTACCGGCTGGAGATGGGCACGCGCTGGGCGCCGGGGCGGGCGAAGGATTTGTACGCGTTCTGGGGGGACCGGATCGCGGAATTGCTGGCGGAGGATGTCCGGGCGAGCGGGTCGGACGTGGTGCTGAACCTCGCCAGCCAGGAATATTGGCATGCGGTGGCGGGCAAGCTGCCGGGCGATGTGCGGGTGATCGAGGTCGATTTCCGCGAGGACGGGCCGGACGGGCCGCGCTTCGTCAGCTTTCATGCGAAGCGGGCGCGGGGGATGATGGCGCGGTGGATGTGCGAGCATCGCGTGACCGAGGTCGAGGCTATGCACGGGTTCGATAGCGACGGGTATCGGTTTGCGGGGGCTGAGGGGGATCGGTGGATGTTTTTGCGCGGGTGAATGGGGCCTGATCGCCTCCGCCACGTAAATCCGCTCGGTTCGAGCAGCTTCGAGCTTGTCGAGAAGCGTCCGTCGAGAACCTCCCGTTTGAGGCACCCCCTTCTCGACTTCGGTTCTCGACAGGCTCCAACCTGCGCTCGAAGCAAACGGGAAAGAGAACGGAAGGCCGCGGACCTTACGAAAACACCGCGATCAGCCCCGCGATCACCGACGACCCGGCCAGCGGCCCGACGAACATGACCAGCAGGAACAGCCCGATGCTGCCGATCATCACCCGTTCCTGCGGGCAGGTCAGGCGCGCCGGCGGCTTGGGCGGTTCATAGCCGTCGGGGGGCGGTGGCCAAGCGTTGGAGTCATAGAACATCGCGCTTCTCCCGATCCCGCGCCGGTATCCGCGCGGCGACGACGATCGCCGCGCTGGACAACAGGATCGAGGATACCAGCGCGCCGATCGACAGCAAACCGGCCGGGGTGACATGGACCCCTGCCCTTAGGCGCAGCTTGCGCCCGGCGCGCAGCGTCAGGTCGGCGGATTGCGGTTCGTGGAGAGCATGGGGCATGGCGCATCAACGCGGCAAGCCGCCGGGCTATCCCGCTGCGACGGGCAATGTCTTGCCGGTCGTCGCGTCCAGCCCGCGCGCCGTCGCGATGTCGAGCAACGTCGCGCCGATGACGAAGGCGATCGATCCCCAGATCGCGCGATTGCCGGGCGATTTGCGGGCGGCGAGCGCCAGCGCGCTCAGGTCCATCGCGTCGCCCGCCACCCGGTTCCAGACATTGGTAGCATGCGCCGGCGCGGCGAGCAGATTAGCCCCGGCGAGCAGCTCGCGCGCGCCGAAGCCCTTCACCAGCCCTTCATGCCCATCGGCATCCAGCGCGCGGGTGATCCGCTTCGATCCGAGCAGTTCGGCGGCACCGAGCGCGATCGAGAAGATGCCGAGCCCGAAGGCGAGCTTGCGGTAATCCATGGTGAAACCTCCGGTGACGGTCGCCGAACGAACGACAGCCCGACCCGGCAAGTTCCGGAATATTTCATTAACTTACAATAGCTTGATCAAGATCGGAAAAGGCGCCCCCGCTTACGTGGCGGGGGCGCTCCCTCTCCCGACGTCAGGCCGGTTCGGCGACGCGCGGGGCGGCGTCGCGCACCCCGGCGTCGACCGCATCGGCGAACTGCGCGAAATTGGCGTTGAACAGGTCGACCAGCTTGGCGGCGGTGCGGTCATAGGCGGCGCCATCGGCCCAGGTCGACCGCGGGTCGAGGATCGCGGCGTCGACGCCCGGCACCGACACCGGCACCTGGAACCCGAAATAGGGATCAGTGCGGAATTCGGCGTCGTTCAGCGATCCGTCGAGCGCGGCGTTGAGCAGCGCGCGCGTCGCCTTGATCGGCATCCGCCGCCCCTCGCCATATTGGCCGCCGGTCCAGCCGGTATTGACCAGCCAGCACGCGACATTGCCCCTGGCGATGCGCTCCTTCAGCAGATTGCCATAGACCGAGGGGTGGCGCGGCATGAACGGCGCGCCGAAACAGGTCGAGAAGACCGGCTCCGGCTCGGTCACGCCGATCTCGGTCCCCGCCACCTTCGACGTATAGCCCGACAGGAAATGGTACATCGCCTGGTCCGGGGTCAGCTTCGCGATCGGGGGCAGGATCCCGAAGGCGTCGGCGGTCAGCATCACGACGTTGCTCGGCACCGGCCCCATATTGTCGGCCGAGGCATTGGGGATGAAGTCGATCGGATAGGCCGCGCGCGAATTTTCGGCGAGGCTGGGATCGTCGAGGTCGAGCACCCGCGTGTCCGGGTCCATCACGACATTTTCGAGGACGGTGCCGAAGCGCCGGGTCGTGGCGAAGATTTCCGGCTCGGCCTCGGCCGACAGGCGGATCATCTTGGCATAGCAGCCGCCTTCGAAATTGAAGACCGCCGTGTCCGACCAGCCATGTTCGTCGTCGCCGATCAGCGTGCGGCTGGCATCGGCCGACAGCGTCGTCTTGCCGGTGCCCGACAGGCCGAAGAACACCGCCGTATCGCCCTTGGGACCGATATTGGCGGAACAGTGCATCGGCATGGTGCCGGTTTCGGGCAGCAGGAAGTTCAAGAGGCCGAACACCGACTTCTTCATCTCACCCGCGTACTGCGTGCCGCCGATCAGGATCAGCTTTTCGGTCATGCTGACCGCGATCACCGTCTCGCTGCGGCAACCGTGACGCGCGGGATCGGCGCGGAAATTGGGCAGGTCGATGATGGTGAAGTCGGGGACGAAGCCCGCGAGATCGGCGTTTTCGGGGCGGACCAGCATCGTACGGATGAACAGGTTGTGCCATGCCAGCGTATTGATGACGCGGACCTTCACCCGGTGTTCGGGCTGCGACCCGCCGAACAGGTCCTGCACGAACAGGTTCGGTTCGTTGACCAGCTCGGCAAGGAAATCGGCCTTCAGCGTGGCGAAATGCGCCGGGTCCATCGCGCGGTTGGTCTTGCCCCACCACACGGTGTCCTCGGTCACCGCGTCGCGGACCATGAACTTGTCCTGCGGGCTGCGGCCGGTGTGGCGACCGGTGGTGACGACCAGCGGGCCGTCCTTGGCCAGCCGCCCTTCACCGCGCGCGACCGCCAACTCGACCAGCTGCGGCGTGCGCAGGTTCCAGTGCACTTCGGCGCCGGTTTCGATTCCCATTGCGGCCAGGTCGTGTTCGGGCGTGACGATCGCCATGCTTGTTCTCCCTCGGGTATCGACTCGCGGACGGTGGACCCGCCCCGCGATTTGCGGTTGGTTTAGGCGCGGGGATGGTAGCCGTCAAACACGTTAAACAACATTATCGTCGTGATGTTTTGTGGTCGCGACCAATGGGTTAGATGTGGATTTATATGATATATGGCCGCCCTTTCTTCGTCACCCCGGACTTGATCCGGGGTCCCGCTTCTTTTTTCCGGCGTGGGTAAGAAGCGGGACCCCGGGTCAAGCCCGGGGTGACGGTTGGGGGGATATCTCTCGCCAAAGAACGAATGTCCCTCGCTGCCGGCTCGGGGATTGAGCGTTCGCCCCCTTTCCCCTAACCGTCGAGCGTGATGCAGATGGACCTTGTGGCATGACCGCGACGATCGCGCTGGTCGATGACGACCGTAACATCCTGACGTCGGTGTCGATCGCGTTGCAGACCGAAGGGTTCGTCACGCGGGTCTATTCGGACGGCGAGGTTGCGCTGAAGGCCTTTGCCGAGAATCCGCCCGACCTGGCGGTACTCGACATCAAGATGCCGCGGATGGACGGCCTCGAGCTGCTGCGGCGGTTGCGGGAAAAGAGCCGGTTGCCGGTGATCTTCCTGACCAGCAAGGACGACGAGCTGGACGAGGCGCTCGGCCTTGCCATGGGTGCCGACGACTATATCGCCAAGCCGTTTTCGCAGCGCCTGCTGATCGCGCGCATCCGCGCCATTCTGCGCCGCGCCGAACCGGCGCAGGCCGGCGAGCCGGGCAGTCCCGAGGGGAGCCCGCAGGCGGTACTGGAGCGCGGGCGGCTGGCGATGGACCCGGCGCGGCACAAGGTGACGTGGAACGGAGAGAACGTCACGCTGACCGTGACCGAGTTCCTGATCCTCGAAACGCTCGCCAGCCGCCCCGGCATCGTCAAGACGCGCAACCAGTTGATGGACGCCGCCTATCAGGACGACATCTATGTCGACGACCGCACGATCGACAGCCATATCAAGCGGTTGCGCCGCAAGTTCCGGCAGGTCGACAAGGAATTCGATGCGATCGAGACGCTGTATGGCGCGGGGTATCGGTTTTCGGACGAATAGGGTGGGGTTGGTCGGCGGCGATCGCTCGCCTGCTTTCCGCCATGTAGCCGTACCCCCGCGCAGGCGGGGGTCCAGGGCCCCGTACGCACCCGGCGGTATTGCTTGGCTCTGGACCCCCGCCTGCGCGGGGGTACGTCGGCGCGTGAGGGCACGCCACCATGCCCCCCGCTGATCCGCCCGAGGACCTGCCGGTCGACGAAGGCGCGCTGTCGCTGCGCTGGTCGGGCCGGGTGTCGCTCACCCCGCGCATCCTGTTCGTGAACATCTTCGCGCTCGCGCTGCTGGCGGGCGGGTTCTTCTATCTCGACAGCTATCGCGCGCGGATCGTCGACGGACGGGTGGCGCAGGCCGAGCGCGAGGTGCGGTTGATCGCCGAGGCGCTGGCGCTGCTGCCGCCCGACGACCGCACCGACGAGATGGTCAATTTCGCGCGCAAGTCGGGGCTGCGGCTGCGCATCTATGACCGGCGCGGGCGGCTGGTGGCGGACAGCCGCGCGCTGGGCGTGCGCAATTTCCAGCTGGTCGACCCGGACAAGGACGGCTGGCAACAGGATGCCGCCCGCGCGCTCGACGCCGGGATCGATACGGTGGTCGGCAACGACCGCGACCCGCTGTACCGCGAACGTGCCCCCGGGCGCGGCCTGCGCTGGCCCGATGTGGTGACGGTGCGCACCACCGGCGGCACGGCGGCGAGCGTGTGGCGCGCGCCCGACCGGACGCCGGTGGTCACCGCCGCCGCGCCGCTGCCCGAGGATCGGGTGCTGATGGCGACGGTCAACGCGCGCGACATCACCTCGACCGTCAGGACCGAGCGGGCGCGGTTGAGCCTGGTGCTGGCGGTCGCGTTTCTGCTGTCGGTGCTGCTGTCGCTGTTCCTTGCGCGCACCATCGTCCGGCCGATGCGGATGCTGGCCCGCGCCGCGATCCGGGTGCGGCTCGGTCGCGCGCGCGAGGTCGTCGTGCCGCGCCTGCCCAGCCGCCGCGACGAGATCGGGATGCTCGCCCGCGCACTGTCCGACATGACCAGCGCGCTGCGCAGCCGGATCGACGCGACCGAAGCCTTCGCCGCCGATGTGACGCACGAATTGAAGAACCCGCTGGCCTCGCTGCGGTCGGCGGTCGACGGGTTGGGTGCGGTCAAGGACCCCGAGCTGCGCGCGCAGCTGCTGGCAATCGTGCAGGACGATGTGCACCGGCTCGACCGGCTGATTACCGATATCTCCGACGCGTCGCGGCTGGATGCGCAGCTGGCACGGGCGAAGTTCGAGGCGGTCGATCTGGGCGCGCTGATCGGCGCGCTGGTCGCCTATCGCACCGAACGCGGGATCGCGCGCGGCGTGACGCTGCATTTCGACCCGGACGAGCCGCTGGTGGTGCATGGCGAGGGTGCGCGGCTGGAGCGGGTGTTCGCCAATCTGATCGACAATGCCATCTCCTTCTCGCCCCCCGGCGGCACGGTGAGGATCGCGGGCACCAACGACGGCGACCTGATCGAGATCGAGGTGGTCGACGAAGGCCCGGGCGTCCCCCCCGAACAGCGCGAGGCGGTGTTTCGCCGCTTCCATTCGGTGCGACCGGGCGACGAGGCTTTCGGACGACATTCCGGCCTTGGCCTTGCCATCGCGCGGACCATCGTCGAAGGGCATGGCGGTATGATCGCCGCAGAATCACGCAGGGACCACCGCGACGGCGCGCGCTTCGTCGTGCAGCTGCCGGTGGCCGGCGCATGAGCGACGAGCCTCCGCAAACCGTGCATGCCTCGTGCGTCGCGATCGACGGGCGGGGCGTGCTGATCGCCGGGCCGTCGGGGGCGGGCAAGTCCGACCTGACGCTGCGGCTGATCGATGCCGGCGCGATGCTGGTCAGCGACGACTATACGTTGCTGACGGCGCGGGACGGTGTGCTGCGCGCCGCGCCGCCCGCGACCATCGCCGGGCGGATCGAGGTGCGCGGGATCGGTATCGTCGAACGCCCCTATGTCCGCGATGTGCCGGTTGCGCTGTGGATCGCATCCGGCACGCCCGAGCGGATGCCCGAGGCTATGACCCATGTCGTCGCGGGCATAGCGCTGCCCGCCTATACCATGGCATTGCTGGAGGCATCGGCCCCGGCCCGACTCCACCTCATGCTCGACAGGATCGCCCGATGATGCGTCACGCCTCCATCCTGCTCGTCACCGGCATGTCCGGCGCGGGAAAATCGACGGTGCTCAAGACGCTGGAGGACAGCGGCTGGGACATTGTCGACAACCTGCCGCTGCGCCTGCTCGGCAACCTGATCGCCGCCAGCCCGGCCGATGCCGACCGGCCGCTCGCGATCGGCATCGGCACCCGCACGCGCGGCTTCGATGCCGAACAGATCGTCGCCGCGATCCGCGCCCGGCCCGATTTCGGGGTCAGCGTGCTGTTCCTCGACAGCAGCCAGGCCGAGCTGGAGCGCCGTTACAACGAGACGCGGCGACGGCATCCGCTGGCCAGCGACCGCACCGCCGCCGATGGGATCGAGAGCGAGCGCGAGGTGCTCGAACCCTTACGCGCCTTCGCCAACCGGTTGCTCGACACCACCAATTTCTCTCGTGCCGATCTGGCGCAATGGACGCGCGAGACCTTTGCCGAGCCGGACAGCAGCGATCCGGTACTGTCGGTGCTGTCGTTCGGCTTTTCGCGCGGGGTGCCGCGCAACGCCGATATCGTGCTCGACATGCGGTTCCTGCGCAATCCGCACTGGGACCCGGTGCTGCGGCCGGGTACGGGGCTGGACCCCGATGTCGCGGCCTATGTGCAGGCCGATCCGGCGTATGACGCGGCGATCGCTTCGTTCGAGACGATGCTGCTGACCCTCCTTCCCCGCTACCGCGCGGAGGGGAAATCCTATGTCACCATCGCGTTCGGCTGTACCGGCGGTAGGCACCGGTCGGTCCATGTCGCCGAACGGATGGGCGCATGGTTGCGCGCACAAGGATTTTCGCCCACGATACACCATCGCGACCTGGGCACCGCGCCGCAGGATTCGCTGGAAGGCGCGAAGCAGGCGCCATGACGGATGTAGGAACGACGACGAACATGATCGGCCTGGTTTTGGTGACGCACGGACGTCTTGCCGAGGAGTTCGTCGTGGCGATGGAACATGTCGTGGGTCCGCAGGAGCGGATCGGCACGGTCTGTATCGGTCCCGAGGACGATATGGAGGAGCGCCGCGCCGACATCGCCAAGGCGATTGCCGATGTCGATGCCGGTCAGGGCGTGATCGTGCTGACCGACCTGTTCGGCGGGACCCCCAGCAACCTCGCCATCTCGCTGATGGAAACCGGCCGGATCGAGGTGATCGCCGGCATCAACCTGCCGATGCTGATCCGGTTGGGCGGCGCACGCAAGGCGATGAAGGTCGCCGAAGCCGTCGCCGCCGCGCGCGAGGCGGGGCGCAAGTACATCTCTGTCGCCAGCGAAGTGCTGGGCGAGGCGGCGGCGTGAGCGTCACCCGCACCGTCCAGATCACCAACCGCCGCGGGCTGCACGCGCGCGCGAGCGCCAAGTTCGTGACGATGGCCGCCGCCGCCCCGATCGAGGTGAGCGTCGAAAAGGACGGATCGCGGGTGACCGGCACGTCGATCATGGGCCTGATGATGCTGGGTGCCGCCAAGGGCGACCATATCACGATCAGCGCGTCGGGCGACGGTGCCGAGGCGGTGGTGGGGCAGTTGTGCCAGCTGGTCGAGGATCGCTTCGGCGAGGATTGAGCGGGCGGGCGAACTGCTTCCCACCGTTACCCCGCCCCGCACGTCATCCCAGCGAAGGCTGGGATCTCCTAGTGATAGGGCGCTACAGGAGCCGCTCGATGCCCCAGCCTGCGCTGGGGCGAGGCTTATGGGAGGGCGGGGCGAAGAACGGCTAACCGCCTTTCCCAAATTTTTAGGGGTGGCCCCTCCCCCGCCCCGGCCATAGGCCGAACGCCATGACCATGCCGGCCAGACAGGGCATCGACGCCCTGACCGAAAAGGAAAAGCAGACGCTGCGCCTGATCGTGCGTGGGCATGATGCGAAGTCGGTCGCGGTGACGCTGGGGCTGTCGGTCCATACCATCAACGAACGGCTGCGGGACGCGCGGCGCAAGCTGATGGTGTCGAGCAGCCGTGAGGCGGCCCGGCTGTTGCTGGATGCCGAGACCCCCGAAAATCTGGGGGACGAAAGAACCGGGGAGGACGCGAGGAGCGCGGCGAACGATGTCGGACAGGCGCCGGACGACGGCGCGGCACCGGCGCGGCGCCGGCTGCCGGTTCTGATCGGAGTGATGCTGATGACCTTCGCCCTCGGCCTGCTGGCCCTGACCCTGATGCCCGGTGCGACCCAGGCCCCGCCGGCCGCCACGACCGCCCCCGCCACCGCGGCCCCCGATGCCGCGCGCCAGTTCCTCGAGTTGGTCGATGCCGGGCGGTGGAGCGAGAGTTACGCCCGTTTCGGTGCGGCGTTTCGCAAGCTGAACAGCGAACAGGTGTGGAGCGAGGTGTCGCAGCGCGTCCGCCCGCCGCTGGGCGCGGTGGTGTCGCGGACCTTGCAGGAGCAGGAAACCATTCCCGTGCCGCCCGCCGGCGTCGAAATGCTCAAGTTCCGCACCCGCTTCGCGACCGGTGGCGAGAAGATCGAGACGGTGACGGTGAATCAGGAGGGCGGCGAGTGGAAGGTCGTCGGGGTCACGATCGAATAGTCGGGCGGCGCCGGCGTCCAGCAGGATGGCCAATCGTTGAAGTCCGCTGCCGCTGCGACCCGATCCCCCGCCATCGCGAAGAACACGAAGCGCGGCGGATCGGGCCAGCCGAACCAGTCGCGATCGCGGACGATGCAGCGCAAGCCGTCGATCTCCGCGATGCCGATCGTATCGTCGCCGAACCGCCCGAGCAGTGGGTCGGCGATGATCGCGGCTTCTTCGTCGGGGGTTGGCGCGCGCCAAGTCATGGTGAGCTGCCGATAACGACGCACGCGCCAGATCCAGCGCAGGTCGTCGAGCAGGCCTTGGCCGAAGCCGTCAGGTTTGATCGACGTTGCATATCGCCGGGAAATCCATGCGAACAAGGCCATGGCGCATCGTTGCCGATTGAGTTCCATGCGACAAGCCTCGCCGTCGCCCCGGACATGATCCGGGGTGGCGCTTCGCAATCATTGTTGCTGGAGAAGCGGGACCCCGGGTCAAGCCCGGGGTGACGAGAGAAGCAGGCGACAGCCTATCCCCGCAAACGGCGCTCTTCCTCCAGCATGTAATCGCGGGTCAGCGGCAGCGACAGGCGGTTGCGGGTGAGCTGGACCTGGTAGTTGACCATGCCGCCATGGCGGAAGGCGGCCGCCGCGCCGGCGAGGTAGAAGGTCCACATGCGGTAGAATTTCTCGTCGTACAGCGCGACGATCTGGTCCTTCGCCGCCACCGTGCGATCGTACCAATGGTCGATGGTCAGCGCATAATGGACGCGCAGCACCTCGATATCGGTCGCGATCAGCTTGGTCCCTTCATAACCGCGCACGATTTCCGACAGCGCCGGGTTGTAGCCGCCGGGGAAGATGTATTTCGTGGTGAAGGTGTCGGTGACGCCCGGCACGCCCATCCGCCCGATGGTGTGCAGCAGCATGACGCCGTCGTCGGTCAGCAGTTCGCGGCACTTGCGGAAGAAGGTGCCGTATTGCGGCGGGCCGACATGTTCGAACATGCCGACCGACACGATCCGGTCGAACCGGCCGGTGACGGCGCGATAGTCGATCAGTTCGAACTTCACCTTGTCGGCGACGCCGGCTTCCTCCGCGCGGCGGCGGGCGACCTTGATCTGCTCTTCGGACAGGGTGACGCCCAGCACTTCCGCGCCGGTCTTTTCATGCAGGTACAGCGCCATCCCGCCCCAGCCGCAGCCGATGTCGAGCACGCGCATGCCGGGCTTCAGCGCCAGTTTCGCGGCGATATGCGCCTTCTTGTCCGCCTGCGCCTGTTCGAGGCTGTTGGCGGGATCGGTGAAATAGGCGCAGCTATACTGGAGGTCGGTGTCGAGGAAGAGCGCGTAGAGCCGGTCGGACAGGTCGTAATGATGCGCGACGTTGCGTTTCGACCGGCGGGCCATATTGACCCGGTCGACCCGGTGACGGACCGCGTCGAACAGGCGGATCGGCAGCGACGGAGCAAGGCCGCTGCCCCGGCCCCAGGGGGTGTTGGACGTCAGCAGCTCGACCAGATCGCGAATGTCGCCGCGGTCGATGACCAGTTCGCCGTCCATATACGCCTCCGCCGCGCCCAGCGCGGGATGGCGGACGATGCGCCCCGCCACGCCGGGCTGGGTGAAGCGGATCGCGACGTCGGGAAAGGCCGGATCGGCGGTGCCGAAGGTAACGGTGCGGCCATCGGCATGGGTGAGCGAGAGCGTACCGCGGCGGACGGTACGGGCGAGGAACGTGTCGATCAGTGCCATGGCTCGGTCCAATACGGACGGAATGTGGCAAGTGATGGGCGAACCGTTGCGATCCTCCCCGGCAGGGAGCTTTGAGACCCTCCCCGGCACGGGGAGGGGGACCATGCGGAGCATGGTGGAGGGGGTGTCCGCATACGGAACCGCCGCGTTGCGCCGCCCGCACGCTCCACCATCGCCTTCGACGACGGTCCCCCTCCCCGTTCCGGGGAGGATTTGCAGGTCCGCCCGCTTCCGCTACACCGCCGCCCCATGCTCTCCCGCCTGCGCGATCGCCCATGGACCACCGCCCTGCTGATCGCATGCGTGGCGCAGTTGCTGTTCCTGTGGGGCCTCGGGCGACCGGGCAAATTGTCGTTCGACGAGGTGCATTACGTGCCCGCCGCAAGGACGTTGCTGGCGCTGGCCTATCCGGCGAATACCGAACATCCGCTGGTGGCGAAGGCGTTCATCGCCGCGGGCATCGCGCTGTTCGGCGATACTCCGTGGGGGTGGCGGATCTTCGGCACGCTGGCGGGGACCGCGACGGTGCTGGGGGTGTTCGCCTGCCTGCAACTGCTGTTCCGGCGGACGCCGGTGTCGGCGTTCGGGGCGGGGCTGGCGATGCTGAACCAGACGCTGCTGATCGAGGCGCGCACCGCGATGCTGGAGGTGTATCTGGGCGCGTTCACCACGCTCGCCATCGCCGCGTTGCTATGGTCGATGCGCGGGCGGCCGGCGTTGCGCCTTACCCTGTCGGCGGTGCTGTTCGGGCTGGCGGTCGGGGTCAAATGGGCAGCGATTCCCTATGTTGCGGGCGCCGGGCTGCTGCTGATTTGGGGCAAGAGCGATCAGCGCGATTACTGGCCGGGGCTGTCGCTGTTCCCCGCGCTGGCGCTGTTCGGGCTGGTGAGTGTCGGCACCTATCTGGCGACCTTCGCGCCCGCCTTCTTCTATGCGCAGGACCCGCTGACGCTGTCGCGGCTGATCCCGTTCCAGGTCGAGATGTACCAGCGACAGACGCAGATACTGGCGCCGCATCCCTATCAGTCGAGCTGGTGGAGCTGGCCGCTGCTGATCCGGCCGATCTGGTATTTCTACGAACCCGATAACGGTGTGCAGCGCGGCGTGCTGCTGCTCGGCAATCCGGCGATCATGTGGGGCGGGCTGGTCGCGGTGGCGGCGTGCCTGTGGGCCGGATGGCGGCGGCGATCGCGGGCGTTGCTGGGGGTTGGGCTGCTGTGGGTCGGATCGCTGGCGGTGTGGGCGGTGATCCCCAAGTCGCTCGGCTTCTATTATTATTACCATCTGTCGAGCATCTGGTTGTGCCTCGCGTTGGCGGCGGCGTTCCATGCTTATGCGAAGGGACGTTTCGCACGGGCGAACGAGTGGTTCGCGCTGCCGGTGCTGATGCTGTTCGTGTATTTCTACCCGATCATCTCCGCCGCGCCGCTGTCGGGGCCGCAGGCGTTCAACCGGTGGATGTGGTTGGATAGCTGGCGTTAGAATTGGGTTCACGCGGAGGCGCGGAGGCGCGGAGAAAAGTAGGAGTTTGTTCGCGCAGAGGCGCAGAGGACGCAGAGGGGTTGCAGCTGCCGCGACTGCGGCGCTTAACCGTAATGGACAGGGAGGCGCCGTCTCCCGATCGCAACCTCTCTGCGTACTCTGCGCCTCTGCGCGAAAATCCTGCTCTTCCGCCCGCTTCGGTGCGAAAACTAGGCCGAGCGCTTCCGCCCGTACCGCCCCCACGTAAACCGCGACGACAGCGCGAAATTCCACACCGCGCCGACCGCGATTCCCGCCAGCGCCGGCAGCGCCCACGCCCCGCCGCGCACATCGTACAGGAACGCCGCGACCCCGACATTGGCGACCGCGCCGACCGAACATACCGCGCAGAACGATACCCAGCCGTCGAGCAGCGCCCTTGGCCCCCGCAGCCGCCGGTCGCGATAGGTCAGGTGGTTGTTCAGGAAGAAATTGAACGTCATCGCCGCCACCGTCGCGACGATCGTCGCCGCGATGAAGCCTGCGCCCAGTTCGAGCAGCAGCCCCAGCGCCGCGAGATGGACGATCGCCCCCGCCGCGCCGATCGCGGAGAACATGACGAAGCGCACCGGCACCACCCGCCCGAACATCCGGTCGTAGAGCGCGATCAGATATTCGAGCGCGACGACATGGTCGAGCTTGCTCTCCCCCACCGCGCGGGTGCGGAACACATAGGGCAGCTCGACGAATTTGAGCGGCTGGGGCGCGGCGGTCAGGATGTCGAGCAGGATCTTGAAGCCGATCCCCGACAGCCGCGGCACGACGCGGCGCACGACCTCGCCCCGGATCATGAAGAAGCCGCTCATCGGGTCGGACAGATCGGCCTTCAGCACGCGGCGCGACAGGCGGGTGGCGAGCGCCGATTTGGCGACGCGGTCGGCGTCCCATGCCCCGGTCCCGCCGCCGGCGACGAAGCGCGAGCCGATCACCAGGTCGAGCGCGGGGTCGGCGGTCAGCGCCGCCGCCATGCGCGGCAACAGCGTCTCGTCATGCTGCAGATCGCCGTCGATCACCGCGACCAGCGGCGCAGCGGTGGCGCACATCCCCTCGATACAGGCGCTCGACAGGCCGCGCCGGCCGATCCGTTGGATCACACGGATGCGCGGGTCATGGCGGGCGATGGCGCGTGCGACATCGGCGGTGCCGTCGGGGCTGTCGTCGTCGACGAAGATCGCTTCCCACGCGATGCTGGCCAACGCCGCGTCGAGCGCGGCGACGAGCAGCGGCACGTTGCCGCGTTCGTTGAATACGGGCACGACGATGGCGAGGTCGAGGGGGGTCATATCCCCGCTATCGTACCCCCGCGCAGGCGGGGGTCCAGTGCCACGGATGACGTCCTTCGTGGCCCTGGATCCCCGCCTGCGCGGGGATACGGCGCCGCAACGGGATCACAACGCCGCCAGCACCGCGTTCGTCATGTCCTGCGTCGTCGCGGTCCCGCCCAGGTCGGGGGTGCGGTGTCCAGCGACCAGCGCGGCGGTCACCGCTGCCTCGATGCGGTCGGCCGCATCCGCTTCCCCCAGCGAATGGCGCAGCATCATCGCCGCCGACAGGATCGTCGCCAGCGGGTTCGCCTTGCCTTGGCCCGCGATATCGGGGGCCGAGCCGTGGATCGGTTCGTACAGGCCCTTCCTGTCCTGATTGATCGCGGCGGAGGGCAGCATGCCGATCGACCCGGCGCACATGCTCGCCTGATCGGACAATATGTCGCCGAACAAATTGCCGGTGACGATCACGTCGAACTGGCCCGGATTGCGCACCAGCTGCATCGCGGCATTGTCGACATACATGTGGGTCAGCGCGACATCGGGATAGTCGGCCGAGACTTCGATCACCACATCGCGCCATAGCTGCGAGGTTTCGAGGACGTTGGCCTTGTCGACCGAACAGAGCCGGTGGTTGCGGGTGCGCGCCGTCTCGAACGCGACGCGGGCGATGCGGGCGACCTCCGCCTCGTCATAGCGCATCAGGTCATGGCCCTCGCGCAGGCCGTCCGCCGTCGTGCCCCGGCCCTTCTCACCGAAATAGACGTCGCCGGTCAGCTCGCGCACGATCACCATGTCGATCGCGGCGGCGACTTCGGGGCGGAGCGCGGAGGCGTCCTCCAGCCCCGCAAACAGCTTGGCCGGGCGCAGATTGGCGAACAGGCCCAGTTCCTTGCGCAGGCCGAGGATCGCCTGTTCCGGACGATGTTCGCGCGCGACATTGTCGAATTCGGGATCGCCGACCGCGCCGAACAGGACGGCATCGGCACGCTTGGCCAGATCGAGCGTCGCGGGCGGCAGCGGATGGCCATGGGCGCGATAGGCCGCGCCGCCGACCGGTGCTTCCTCGAACGTCAGCCCGAGATCGAGCGCATCCAGCACTTGGCGCGCCGCTGCCACCACTTCCGGTCCGATCCCGTCGCCGGGCAGTATCGCGATCAAAGCCATCATATCATCCGTCGTTCGCGCACGAAGATTACGCGCGGACGCCTCTGCCCCAACCGGCCATGCTCACGCAACCGTCCTTTTCAGCCGCTCGACCAGCCGGGTGCGCGCCGCCAGCACGTCCTGCCCCTTCAGCCCCAGCAAATCGCGCGACAGGAAATGGCCCGACAGCGTCAGCCCGTCGAACGCCGCCGCCCAGTCGGCCCGGCCCCCTTCGATCAGGAAGGCGGGTAGCGGCAGCAGGCGGTGTTCGAGGCCGACCGCCGCCGCCCGCGATACCGCGCCGCCGCTCTTGGGGCTGACATGGGTCAGGTCGTCGGTCACCCCGGTCGCGACGCATTCGTCGAGCGACAGGCCGAAGCCCAGTTCGGACAGGATCAGCAACTCGGTCCGCACCAGCGCCCCGACCCAGTCGCGCGCACCCGGCGCCGCGGCGATGGCCGCGAACAACCCGTCGAGCGCGGCATGGATGCGCGGATAGGGCTGCGCCTCAGGCAGGGCATAAGCGGTCAGCGCACACATCCAGTCGATCGCGGCGGCGGCCAACGGCTCGGCGAACAGCGGCGCGCGGCTTTCGACCAGTTCGACGGTCAGCGCCGCCAGCTGCGTATCGGTCCGCGCGCGCCAGTCGCCGCGGATCAGGTTGCCCGGTTGCAGCACCGGCCGGATCGCCCGGCTGCGCCCGCCGCGGACGTAACCGGGCTGGACGCCAGCATGTTCGGTCAGCACCCGCACGACCGCACCATGTTCGCCGTGCGGGCGCACGGAGAGGAGGATGGCGGTGGTGTTGAGGTGCATGGGGTGGGTCTAGCAGGGGTTTGCCAGCGATCCCACGTCTTGAATTCGATCCGCGACCAGCTCAACAAAAATCGTCGCCGAATGATGCAGCGCAAAATATCGCCATCAAATCCTGATGGAAATCAGAAAATCGGCTACAAAGTCTTGTTGACTAACCTGCTCTTATTTCCAATATTCGTGAAATGGATGCTTGCCGAGCATATCAGCGTTTTCTCAATCACGCCGGCCAACTCGCCGCACGCGGGTAGCCCGAACTCGGAACGGTTCGCCGTCCGAGTTCGGGGTTTATTCGATCTTTGTTTGGGATCGGTGCGTCGCGCCGTTTCCCGCATCGAATAGATGGAATCCGCACCATGTCAGATCCCGTTTCCAAGCCCGTGTCGGGCACCACCAGCGAGCGCGCGGCCGATGCACCGCAGCCGCCGGTCTATCTCAACAGCGAACCCGATCATTTCTTTTCGAACCGGTTTCGTACCCGGGTCGTCGAGAGCGACCCGACGAACCGACGCGACGGCGATCACGGCCTGATATTGATGATCGCGACGATCGGCGTGCCGATCCTCGCTTACTGTATCTTCAGCGCGATGTAGCGGTTCAGCCCCGACGCAGCCGGTGCATCGCCTTGCCGAGCACCGGCCAATCCCGCGCCCGCTTCGCCCGCTCGACACCGCCATCGAACGCCCGCAACGCTTTCACCGTCGCCCGATTGCCGAGCGACCCGCGCAGCAGCAGCAGGTCGGCACACGCCGTACCACCGGTCGCGAACTGGCGCTTGTGCTGTCCCTCGCCTTCCGTAAAATCGAACCGCTGCGCCGCGGGTTCGTCGAACAGGGTGCGGAACGCCTCCATGTGCAGCACGCTGCCCGGCGACCATTCGCTCCAGGCGGGATCGTGGCCGACATAGTCGTAGCGCACGTCGCCGCCGGTCATCGGGCAGTAGAGATAGGCGATGGGCGAACCCCCGACGAACAGCAGCCAGCCGAACGCCTCGCCGCGCGTGCCCCTGCCCTGCATCGCGGCACGGAAGGCGATGTCGTTGGGCAAGCCGGCGCCGAGCAACTTTTCCTGATAGGTCCGCTCGGCCACCTGGCGGGCGATGCCGTGGAACTCGGCCAGTTCCTGCGCCGTGCGATAGGTGCGGACGTCGAGGCTGCCTTCGTTCGCCTCGGCCAGCTTCTTCGCCTTGCGTTTCAGGCCGGAGCGGGCATTGCCCGACAGGCCGGCGAACCACGCGTCGAAACCGATCGTCAGGTCGGTGTGATAGCGGGTGTAACGCTGCCGAACGAAGGCGATCGGGCTGGTCGACAGCATCGCATCGACCAGCGGTTCGGGCAGCGACGTCACCGACCAGCCGTCCGCCCCCGGCGGCAGCGGCGGCAAGGCGGGCGCGTCGCCCGACAGCACGTCGCGCAGTTCCAGCGGCACGCGCACCAGCCGGCGGCGGATCGAAAAGAGCGTGCGCGCGCCGATCTGGAATTTGAGCGGCCAAGACTGGGCGCTCGTCACGCCGCGCGCTCCTCGACCCAGTTCGACCAGAGCTGTTCGACCTGCCGCCACCGCGTGCGCAGGGCATTGGCGGGCAGCGGCCGGTCGTCCTGCCCCAGGCGGAGCGCCGGGCGGTCGCGGAAATGGGTGGTGGGCAGCGCGTCGGCGCGTTCGGCCAACGTGCGGCACAGCGCCTCGAACCGGCGGACATGGACGCCGTTGGCACGTGTCCCCTGCCGGTTGGCAAGTTCGAAGCCGTGGCTAACGATCGTCACCGCCGCATGGTCGTGGCGGGCGGCGTAGGTCAGCGCGGCTCGCATCTCGGCGGCCGACAGCGCGCAAATCTGGAAATGCCGCCGCCCGCCGCCGGGCATCGCGATGGTCGTGACCGGCAGCTCGACCAGCCCACGATGCGCGACCGGTGCGATCAGGTCGGGCGACAGGGTGATCGCACTGGGCCAGGGATGATGCGCGCCGTTATGGCTGCTGTCATAGGCGAAGCCCAATGCGGCCAGCGCGTCGATGGTCGTGTCGTTGGCGCTGTAGCTGCCCGCGCGGAAGGCGACCGGTTCGGGCGCACCGCAGGCTTGCAGCAGGTCGCGCGCCTCGCCCAGCAGATCCTGCTGCTCCTGCCGCGACAGGTCGACCAGTTCGAACCGGCCATGCGCCTGCCCCCGATCACCGACCGCCGCACCGACCCAATTGGGGTGGAGATGCAGCTGGACCTCCTGCCCCCCGGCCAGGATCGCCTCCACGGTCGGCGCGATCGCCGCCATGCCATAGAGCTTCGCGGGCAGCGGATCGACGAAGAAGCACGCCTTCAATCCATGGGCGCGCAGCCGCTCCAGCTGCCACGTCACGCCGACCCCGGCGGGTTCGAGCGAGCGGGCAATGACGGTCGACGCCGACAGGTCGGCGGCATGGTGCCGCCACATCAATTCGGTGTCGATCGTCAGGAATACCGGCGTTGCCATAAAAGAGGTCCTGCACCGATGGGCGTAAACATCCCATAAAGCCCGCACCGGGCGCACGAATAAATTGTACGCCACGTACCAATGGCTCGTTAACCACGGTGTTGCAGACTTTACGCACTTTGTTACCGCGCCGTACCGAAACCATGCGGAAACCCGGCGACATTCCGGGCTGGACCGGCGGGAACAGGACCTGTCAGGACGTCGTTAGCCGCGTAACTTTCTGACCGGAGGAATGGATGATCGACGATATCGACCGCACCGACGCCATTTTTCTCGTGGCGCGTCACGGCCGGGCGGCCCAGGATGTCGCCGGATCGCGCAGCGTCCGCGCGGGCAAGCGGGGTGACGCGGGCGAAGCGGTTCGCTGGCAGGCGATCCGCAGTTTCATCCAGCGGGGGATCGGGTGACGTCGCCACCGCGCTTTGCGACGGCGAAGGAAGAGTAGAAGCGGGACCCCGGCTCAAGGCCGGGGTGACGGGGGATATTCGGGCGACCCGGCCCAATCGTTCCATTCGGCGATCGCGGTCGCCGTTTCCGCGCGCAGCCGGGCGTGCGTCGCCTCCTCGATCGCGCGGAGCAACGCCGCGTGGCAGGTCGCGGCGACGTCGACGCCAGCGGCCCGTGCCCGTTCGAACAGCGCGGGATCGATTGCGACCTTACCGGGCGTGGAAGAAGTCATAGACCCCCTGTGCCATTGCCTTGCTCACCCCTGGCGCCTTTTGCAGGTCCTCCAGACTGGCGTTGCGCACCGCGCGGGCGGTGCCGAAGTGCATCAGCAACGCCTTCTTCCGCGCCGGGCCGATGCCGGGCACGTCGTCGAGCGGACTGGCCCCCATCGCCTTGGCCCGCTTGTCGCGGTGTGCGCCGATGACGAAGCGGTGAACCTCGTCGCGCAGCCGCTGGAGGTAGAACAGCACCGGTGAATTGACCGGCAGCGTCAGTTCGCGCCCGTCCATCAGGTGAAACACCTCGCGCCCCTCGCGGCCATGATGCGGCCCCTTCGCCACGCCGACCATGCAGACATCCTCGATGCCGAGGTCCTCCAGCACCGCCTTGGCCGCGCTCAACTGGCCCTTGCCGCCGTCAATCAGGACGAGGTCGGGCCAGCCATTGCCGTCGCGGTCGGTCTCGCGATCCGGATTTTCCTCCTGCGCACGGGCGAAGCGGCGGGTCAGCACCTCCTTCATCATCGCGAAGTCGTCGTTGGTCTGCGCCTGCTTGATGTTGAACTTGCGATACTGCCCCTTGCGGAACCCCTCCGGCCCGGCGACGACCATCGCGCCCAGCGCATTGGTGCCCTGGATATGGCTGTTGTCGTACACCTCGATCCGGTCGGGCGGCCCTTCCAACTCGAACAGGTCGGCGACCTCGCGCAGCAGCTTCGCCTGCGTCGTCGATTCCGCGTTTCGGCGCTCCAGCGCCTCCTCCGCATTGCGCTTGGCCTGGTCGAGCAGCCGGCGGCGGACACCGCGCTGCGGCACCGATAGCGCGACCTTGAACCCGGCGCGTTCGGCCATCGCCTCGGCCAGCACCGGCGCTTCGGCCAGGTCGCGGTCGACGAACACGTTGCGCGGCGGCGGCACCTCTTCGTAGAATTGCATCAGGAAGGCGGCCATGACCTCGTCCTCGGGCACGTCGTTGGTGTGCGCGGGGAAGAAGCTGCGATGGCCCCAATTCTGGCCGCCGCGGATGAAGAAGGCCTGGATGCCGATCGTCCCCTCACGACAGGCCATGGCGAAGATATCGGCATCGCCGACGCCGTCCGCGTTGATCGCCTGCGAACCCTGGATGAAGGTCAGCGCCTTCAACCGGTCGCGCAGCACGGCGGCCAGTTCGAAGTCCATCGCCTCCGCCGCCGCCTGCATCTGCGTGCCCAGCTTCGCCTGCACCTTGGTCGACTTGCCGGCGAGGAAGTCCTTCGCGTCCGCAATCAGCTCGGCATAGGCGGCCTGATCGATCCGCCCAACGCACGGCGCCGAGCAGCGCTTGATCTGGTACAGCAGGCACGGCCGGTCGCGGGTCTTGAAGAAGCCGTCGGTGCAGGAGCGCAGCAGGAACAGCTTCTGCAACGCGTTCAGCGTCTGCGTCACCGATCCGGCGGACGCGAATGGGCCATAGTAGTTACCCTTCGCCCGCCGCGCGCCGCGATGCTTCTGAATGCGCGGAAATTCATGATCGGCGCGCAGCAGGATGAACGGGAACGACTTATCGTCGCGCAGCAGCACGTTGTACGGCGGGCGATAGCGCTTGATGAGCTGCGCTTCGAGCAGCAGCGCCTCCGCCTCGTTATTGGTCGTGACGATCGTCATCGACCGGGTCTGCGCGACCATGCGCTGCAACCGCTTCGTCAGGCGCGACACCTGCGTATAGTTGGCGACACGGTTCTTGAGCGCGCGCGCCTTGCCGACATACAGCACCTCGCCGCGCGCATCCTGCATCCGGTACACGCCGGGCCGCGCGGGCAGCGTCGCCAGCACGTTGCGGATCGCGGCGACGCCGGCGTCGATATCCGGCGCGTCCGACCCGCGCACGGTGAAGCTGGCCTTGTCCTCGTGGAAGCGGTTGGGAGCGTTGGGCGTTTCCGACATCGCGCCCGATTTAGGGAGTGCGCCCGCCAAGCGCCAGCGTCATGCCGCGGCGGGCGTGCGGCCCAAATCCTTGGCGCGGTACATCAGCAGGTCGGCGCGCTGGATCACGTCGTCGATCGATCGGTCGCCGGCCTCGATCCGCGCCGCGCCGATGCTGAGCGTCCAGGCCGGCAGCCCCGGCTCGCCGCGACCGGCGCGCAGGCGGATCTGTTCGGCGGCGATCAGCGGATCGGCGGCGCTGGTGACGACCAGAAACTCGTCCCCGCCCAGCCGCGCGACGAAATCGCCGCCGACGCTGCGTTGCAGGCCGGTCGCGATCGCGACCAGCACCCGGTCGCCGACGCCGTGGCCATGGCGGTCGTTGATCGCCTTGAACCGGTCGACATCGATCAGCAGCGCGACCCGCCCCGGCACCAGCAGCTCGGCCGCGCCCGCCGCCAGCGCGGCGCGGTTCCACACGCCGGTCAGCGGATCACGCAGCGCCATGTCGCGCAGCTGCTGCTGCGAATGCGATGCCGGAATCCACAACAGCGTCAGATTGGCTGCACCGAACAGCAGCTGATCGGCGAGGAACGGCACCATCGCCAGATGCGCGCCGATCGCCTGCGGCACCAGCGCGCCGATCGCGCCGGTCAGGTAGATCGGAACATAGATGAGCAGCATCGCCCCGGCGATCCGCCGCGGCCGCGCCGTCCCATCGGTCGCGCGATTGCGGACGAGCGGCATGGCAAAGGCAAACGCGCATCCGGCACCGACCAGCGACCACATCGCCGATGCGACGGGCGCCGTCCCGAACACCAGGGTCACGATGGTCGGGATGATCGCGGTCGCCGCGATCACGCCCCACATCCACAGCGCGATGCCGCGCTGTCCGTCGAAGCGCCGCACGCCGCCCAGCACCAGCGCCATCGACAGGGCGAGGACACCGTCGAACAACGGCTGGATCATCAGCGGGACGGGTTCCCCGACCAGCGCGGCCAGCACCAGCGCCGCGCAATAGCTGCCCGATCCCCAGCCCCAATACAGATACCATGCGCGGCGCCCGGCCATGGAAAAGAACACCACGGTATAGGCGGCACTGCACAGGATGCTGCATTGGCGCAGCGTCGCCAGGTCGGGAAGATCGAACATCGCCCAACCGGATTAGACGATGTTCGTTAACAGCCGATCACTACAGGATTTTCTACCCCGCCCGCGCCGCTTCGATGATGCGCAGGCCGCGCACGGCGTCGGCCGGATCGACCGGCACGTCGCCCTCCCCCCGGATCGCGTCGCGCATCGCGCGGTAGAACCCGCGCCAGTCGCCCGCTTCCGACCGGACCGACCGCGCAGTCCCTTGGGCGTCGGTCAGCACGCCCCATTGGCTGTCGGGTTCGATGCCATAGCCGCTATCGGTCGGCATGCCGCCGGCACGCAGCACCGCCTCTTGCGGGTCGATGCCGAATTTCACGAAGCTGCCCCGCGTCCCGTGCAGCGCAAAGCGCGGGCGCGGTGCGGCGACCAGCGACGCCGAACCGATCGTCACACGGCGCGCACCGTAGCGCAGCACGATCTCGAAATAATCGTCGACGCCGGCACCGTCGCGCTGCGTCGTGACGTCCCCCGCCACCGCATCGGGCATGCCGAACAGGCGGATCGCCTGATCGATCATGTGCGGCCCCAGGTCGTTCAGCAGCCCACTGCCCGGACCGCCCTCCTCGCGCCAGCCCGGCTTGATCGCCGGGCGGAACCGGTCCCAGCGCAATTCGGCCAGCTGCACCTCGCCCAGCGCATCGTCGCGCAACAGCCGTTCGACGGTCAGGAAATCGCTGTCCCAGCGGCGATTGTGGAATACGCTGAGCAACCGCCCCGTGCCCCGCGCCAGCTGGACCAGCGCGACGGCATCGGCATCGTCGGTCGCCAGCGGCTTGTCGACGACGACGTGCCGCCCGGCGGCCAGTGCCGCCTGCGCCAGCGGGGCATGGCTGTCATTGGGGGTAGCGATGACGATCAGGTCGAGGCTGTCGTCGTCGATCAGCGCCATCGGATCGGCGTGACGCACCGCGCCGGCAAAGCGCTCGGTCGGCCGCGAGGTCGCGATCGCCGCCAGCTCCATCCCCTCCACGCACGCGATCAGCGGCGCGTGGAACGACGCGCCGGCCAGGCCGAACCCGATCAGGCCGACGCGCACCATGTCAGTTCAGCTTCGCCAGTTCGGCGGCGACCTTCGCCACCTGTTCGTCGGTGATCCGGCCCTGGGCGTAGGGCTGGACCTGCTTCAGGCTCATCCCCTTGAACATCGGATAGGATTCATGCGCGAGCATCCCCGGGAACTGCGCGTCGAGGATCGCCTTGCCCTTCGGATTGGCGGCGATGGTTTCGATGCTGCTGTCGATGGTCAGCTTGGCTGCGGCCGGCGCAGGCGCCGGGGCGGTCTGCGCCGATGCGGCCAGCGGCATCGCCAGCAACGCGGCGGCGGTGAACAGGAACTTCATGACAATCCCTCCTTGGGCTTGGTCGCCCGCACAAGGACTTAGCGTTCCGGCGGGTCGTCGCCAAGCGGGTGGGTGATCGGTTCGCCCCCCGTCACCCCGGACTTGATCCGGGGTCCCGCTTCTTCTGCTGCGGGAAAGGCAGCGGGACCCCGGGTCAAGCCCGGGGTGACGGGAAAGGTTGCGGCGCCCGCCCTTACCCCGCGCGCTTCAGCCAGCCATGCATGTCCATCCACCGCGCAAAGGCGTCGAACCAACCTGTGCTGGTCGTCGGCTTCTGGTACATGCCGAACCCGTGGCCGCCCTGTTCATACAGGTGGAACTCGACCGGGCGCTTGGCCGCCTTCCACGATTCGATCAGGCCGAAGCCGCTGTTGGCAAAGAACGGATCGTCGGCGGCGATGGCGACGAACAACGGCGGGGCGTCGGCGGGCACCGGCCCCATCGCGGCCAGCGGGCCATAGACGTCGCCGATGAACGCCGGCCTGGCCGGACCGTTCGACAGGGTCGTCGCCATGGTTAGCATCGCGCCGGCGGAAAAGCCGATCATGCCGATGCGGTTCGGATCGACCTTCCATTCCCCGGCGCGCGACCGGATCAGCGCGAAGGCGGCATTGGCGTCGGCGATCTGCGGTGCCAGCGCATTGGCGGCGGCACCCGGCGCGGGCCGTGGACGCGGCGCGGTGCCCGAGAACATCTCGCGCATCGACCGTTCGAACCCGGCCATGTCCGCCGGCGTCTGGTTCAGGCGATATTTCAGGACGAACGCCGCGACGCCGCGATCGGCCAGCGCCCTGGCCACATCCCACCCCTCGTTCGACATCGACAGCGTGCGAAAGCCGCCGCCGGGCGCCACGATCACCGCCGTGCCATTGGCCTTCGCCGGATCGGGCAGGAACGGGGTCAGCGTCGCATCGGTCACATTGCGGGTAAAGGTGCTGCCATATTGCGAATGCCACGATTCCTTCGCGGTCGCACCGGGCAGCGTGCCTGTATTGAGCGGGATCGCATTCGGCTGCGCCGGTGCCGCGATCGGCTCCATCTTGTCGCTTTGCGCGCATGCCGGGGCGGCGGTGGCGGCGAGTGCCGCGCCGATTGCCCAGCCAAACGCACGGCGTCCGTAAATTGCTCGCATGTCCCTCTCCCTTTGTTATCGGGGGAGTATTGTTGCGCGGCCGGCCATTGTCCAACGATTCCTGTTAGCGGTAACGCGACGCTGATCCGGACCGGTCGACCGCGCGGTGGACTCAACCGGCGGAGCGTTCGCCCCGCCGCCACGGCCAGCGCCAGCCCCGCCGCCGGGCCACCCGACGCAGGCCGAACAGCATCAGCCCGGCAACGACGATCCAGGGCAGGGCGGCCACGACGAACGTCACCAGCGCGGCGACGCTCGTCGACAGCGTCGCCCCGGCCGCCTCGATGCTGGCCATGACCGGCGAATTGCCGCCGGGCGTGTCGTTGAACGCATAGGCGATCGTCAGCTTCGACATCGCGACCCGCTGGGCCAGTTCGGCGCGTTGCGCCTTCGCCGCCTCCAATTCCTCGTTGGTGGTGGCATAGGCGCGTTCGGCCTCGACCAGGTCGCCGACCTTGCCATTGCCCGACCGGATAATGGCGAGCAGCCGTTCGGCCAGCGCCTGCTTCGCCCGGACACGCGCCTCGGTGTCGATCACCTGCCGGGTGACGTCCTCCGCCTCGACCTGCCGGCTGGCCCGGCGTGCGTCACCTGCCTCGGCGATCGCATCGAACCGGCGGGTCAGCGCCTCGGCCTGCCGCGCATCGACCATCAGCACCGCTTCGTCATGGACGACATGATCGTCCGGACCCGGCGTGTTGAGCGACGACCGGACGATCAGGCAGCGGGCAGGCCCCAGCCGGCGGCACAGGTCGAGTTGTTGCCCCTGCACCTGCGCAACGGTCCTGCGATCAAAGGCATAGGTGACCGAATAGCTATAGGCGATCTTCGAACCGGTCGCGGCCGGCGACGGCATCTCTGCCGGCGGCTCCTCGACGTCGAACGTCTCGGTAGTGGGCGACTGCATCGAATGGGTTTCGGGCGACGGCCCGCTGCAGCCCGCCACCAGAATGGCGATCGCCCCTATCAGTCGTTGTCCGGTCATCGTCCGCTCCCCTATCGGGGCCGAGCATGACCGGCGAGGTCGCCCGCCGTCAACGCCCGACTCCGATGCGGAGCGCGGGTCAGCCCTGCGCGAACAGCTTCGTGCCGACCACGCCGATCACGATCAGCACCATGAAACCCGCCTGGACCGGCGCGATCCGTTCGCCGAACAGCACCGCGCCGCCGATGATGACGCCGACCGCGCCAAGCCCGGTCCACACCGCATAGGCGGTGCCTGCCGGAATGCCGCGCATCGCCAGCGCCAGCAGCCCCATGTTCACGAACGACAAAGTGATCGGCACGGCGGAGGCGAGCAACGTCCCCTGCCCCGCCGCCCATTTCAGGCTCAATGCCCACACGATCTCACACACGACCGCAACCGCGAGAATGGCCCATGCCATATCGCCTACTCCTTTTGCGGGCTCGAATAGGAAAGGGCACGGCCGGAAACCCGAAAGAGGCCGTGCGGAAAATCAGGCCAGCGGCGGTCCGAACCGATTGGGGCCGGGATCGCTTGGCCGGCTAAGCTGGACGATCAACACGCCCAGGCTCGCCAGATACAGGATGTTGTTGCCGAACATCAGCGCGAACGGTGCCATATCGGGTGGTTCGTTCCCGGTCCCGATCCGGCTGAACAACTGCCCGAACACGATCATGCCGGTCACCAGGAAGGGCAGCGGCAACAGCCCCCAATAGCCCCGCCGTCCCGAATCATGCAGTCGCCGCACGACCGCCGCGGCGAGAAACAGGACCGACACTATCGCGACGATTGCGACCAGCGGCACGAACCAGCGCATCGGTTGCAACATCAGGTCCGGCGGGACCGGCCCATCGATCTGCACCGAATAATGCCCCGGTCCCGACGTCACGGTCGCACGTTCCGGATGTGCCTCTGCAAAGGCAGCCATGTTGCGGGCGATGCCGACGAACATCGGTATGCCGACCGCCATTGCGGCGATCATGTTGGTCACCATGACGCAGGCGACCCACGGCCAGAACAGCCGTCGCGGCTCGCGATCGGACCACCGGGTCAGCCGCTGGAGCTGAAACCGCGGGGTCCGGTGCGACGGCATCAGTTCAGGCGGCTGCCACCCAGACCGGCAATGGTCCGGTCGACCAGCGCGCGATCGGCATCGCCCGACAGGTGCGTCGCGATCAGCGTGCTGGCGGCCTTGGCAGCGGCATCGGCGGCGGTCGCGCGGACCTCGGCAATGGCGGCGCGTTCGGCGGCGGCAATCTTGTCGGTCGCCATCTTGGCACGACGCTGGGTCAGCTCGGCGGCGTCGGCCTCCGCCTTCACCAGCAGCGCCTGCGCTTCTGCCTCGGCGTGGGCGACCATTTCAGCGGCCTGTGCCTCGATCCCAGCGATCTTCGACGTATATTCGTCGCGCAGCGCCTCGGCTTCGGCACGCAGGGTGCGCGCTTCGTCCAGACGGGTGCGGATCGCCGCGATCTGCCCGTCGAGCAGGCGACCGATCAGCGCGGGCACACCCTTCACGACCAGCACCAGCAGGAACAGCAGCATCGCGGCGCTGACCCATGCGGTCGCATTCAGCCCGAGGGCGGTCGGATCGACATGCGCCGTACCGGTGGCGCTGCCATGCGAACCCTCGACAGCGTCGGCTCCGGTCTTGGGCAGGCCCTCTTCATGGATCGCTTCGTTCAGCGTCGGGCTGGTATGGGCGACGTTGGGATTAGCCATGGAGCACCGCCTTCACCGCGCCCTGCGCGTCCTGTTCGCTGACCCGCACGCCCGAGACGCGCTCGACGATCGCCTGTGCCGCTTCGGCTGCGACCTGCTCGACCTGCGCCATCGCCGCACCGCGCTGGGTAGCGATATCGGCTTCGGCCTGTGCGACCCGCGCCTGCATGTCGGCATTGGCCGCGGCCAGCCGTTCGGCCGCTGCCGCCGCGCCCTTGGCACGGGCTTCGGCCAGCAGCTTCTGCGCAGCCTCGCGGCTGGCATTTTCGCGGGCACGCCATGCCGCCTCGGTCGCATCCGCCTGCCCACGCGCCGCTTCGGCGGCGGCGAGGTCGGCGGCGATGCCCTGGTCGCGCTGGTCGACCGTGCCCTGCACCTTGGGCACCATGCCGAGGCCCACGACCAGGAACACGATGCCGAAGGTCAGCACCAGCCAGAAGACCTGCGACCCCCAGGTCGCGGCGAGCTGCTCGATTTGCGGCATGAAACGTCCCGTATTGGTCTGGTCGACCGGGCGCCATCGCCCGGCCGAAACCGGTCCGTCATCCGGACCGGGAGTCCGGCGCGAGGCACCCCCCGCGCCGGGCGTCACGCATGTTACGCGACGAAGATCAGCAGCACTGCGACGACGAACGCCAGCAGGCCCAGAAGTTCGGCGGCGGCGAAGCCGATGAACATGTTGCCCTGCTGACCGGCAGCGGCCGACGGGTTGCGCAGCGCGCCCTGCAGGAAGGCGGCGAAGACGTTGCCCACGCCGAGTGCGGCAAGGCCGGCACCGATGGCTGCGAGACCGGCGCCGAGGAACTTGATGGCGTCTGCTTCCATGTCGAAAACTCCCTTGGAAAAATCTGAATGTTGGTTGGGATCAGTGATGGTCGTGCAGGTGCACGGCATCGTTGATGTAGAGCGAGGTCAGCAGCGCGAAGACATATGCCTGCACGCCGGCGACCAGCATTTCGAGGGCCGACACGCCGACCATCAGCGCGAAGCTCGGCACGCTGACCAGCACGCCGATGCCCGCGCCGGTGGCGGTCGAATTGATGATGAAGCCCGCCAGCACCTTCAGCAGGATGTGTCCCGCGGTCATCGCCACGAACAGTCGCAGCGCGAGGCTGAACGGGCGGACCATGAACGACACGAACTCGATCGGCGCGACCAGCAGCAGCACCGGGATCGGCGTACCCTTCGGCGCGAACAGGCTGAAGAAACGGAGACCATGCTTGAACAGACCGACGACCAGCACGATCGAGAAACTGGCAATGGCAAGGACGCCGGTCACGGTGAAGTGGCTGGTGACGGTGAAGGGGTGCAGCCCGACCAGACCGAACGGCAGCAGGCCGACGACGTTCGCGAACAGGATAAACATGAACAGCGAGAAGACGTACGGAAGGTACTTGCGTCCTTCATGCCCGATATTCGCGGCGAGCAGCTTGTCGATGAAGCCGGTAAAGCCCTCGACCGCCATCTGCCAGCGACCGGGCACCTGCTGCTGCTTCATGCCGCCGATCATGAACACGAACAGCGCGACCGCCGCGACGATCATCCACAGCGCCGAATTGGTGAACGGCAGGACGTGATCGCCCAGGGGAATGTTGAAGATCGTCTGCACCTCGAACTGGTGCATCGGATCGATCTTGCCTGCCTGCGCCACGTCGCTTCGCCCCGATATGCCAAGGCGCCCGAGGACTGTCAGTCCGGACGCCGGTTCGAAATCCTGATGATATTCCTGAACGCACTGACGATCCCGAGGGAGAGCAGCACGAGCAGGAGCCATGGCGAGGTGCCGAGCAGATAGTCGAGGGTCCCCCCGATCACCGCCCCCCCGACCATTCCGCCCACCAGTTCGGCCAGCACGCGGTTGCCGAGGCGGTAGTTTTTGTCCCCCGCTTCGTCGCGCGCCTGGCCGGTCCGGATCGCCTCGTCCTTTTTCGCCTGGTTCAGCCGCGCGTCGAGCGAGGTGATCCGGGGATCTTCGGGCAAGGGGTCTAGTCCGGGCTCGTTCTCCGCCATCATCCCCTCCCATGACCTTTCGGTCGGGCCGGATATGCGCCGGATGGCGAGCCCGCCAAGGCAGGCGCGCTTTAGGAAGGTGACGGTTTCGAGTCAACCATAGCGTTCGCGCGGAAACCTTTCGGGACGATGAACGAAGCGGCGCCAAGGGGGCAGAGAGCATCGCTACCCGTTCATTTGCTTGGCTGCCCCGGGAATATGACTACACCAGCCTTGCGGTCGACACATCGGCCGCAAAGGAGGTGATTGAGCTGAACAACGATACCGCAACCGTCATCATCGGCGTAATTATGCTGATGGTGGCTTTCGCGACCCTGGTGCTGAAAATCATCGAGGTCGCCCGCTCGAAGTAGCGGCGGGACGGGGTCGGCCTGGCAGCCGGCCCCGTAACGTAGAAGACCCCGGCCGCTGGCACGACCGGGGTCTGGAGGTGTATCACTGAAGTCAGATACCGCATGATCGAAATAGCGCATGATGCGCCTTTTTTCAATCCCTCACACGCAGCGCGGGTCGCGTTCGGGCGGACCGTTACCACGCGTTTCCCAGCTACCGCCCGGCGTCTTGTACTTCTCGCCCGGCTTGGTCTGCGCGATCAGGTTGCAGCCCGACACGAACGCGAACTGTTCGACGGTCGCGCCCGACTGTGCACCGCGGGTATAAGCCGCCTTGCGCTGGATGTTGATGTTGGCAACCAGCGCGCGCAGCTCGGCCGTGCCGCCGCCGACGACGCCCAGATAGCCGTCAGGCTGCTCGCCGACCTGCCCTGCCGCACGCGCGGCCTGGTAGGCGGGGTCGCGCTGCGCCCATGCGGTGCCGGCAAGTCCCGCGACCGCGACGAAGGCGGCTGCGGCGAGGCCGTATTTGACGTAAGCATGCATGGTTCAGAAAATCCCCGGATTGTCCTGGATGAGGGTCTTCGCCTCGCCGTCGAGACGATACACCACTTCCTGCGTGATGTTGATGTTCAAGTTGATGACGATCGGCTTGTCCGGCGCGGACACGTTGACGCACCCGCCCGCGGCACATGCGGGCACGCCGATCACCAAGGCTCGCAACAGCATCACGGTTCGCGTCATGGCACAGTCTCGCTTTCGGAGGGCTGAATGGTGGTGTCGAGCGGCGCCGGTGGCAAGCCCTGTTCGCGGCGGCGCTGTTCGGCCTGGAGCGCGGGCAGGTTGCGTTCGATCAGCCGTTTCGGGTCGTAGTAATTCTGCACCGAATCGATCAGCTGGCGGAAGGGCGCCCTGATCCGCACGTTGAAGACGAGCGGTAGTTTGGCGAGGCGACGGATCAGGAAATTACTGTACGTCCCCTCCCCCTGGCTGACCCCCGCGAAACGGATCGCGGTCAGCATCTCGCCTGCCAGCGGCCCGTCCAGCTCGATCGTCAGGCGGCGATAGTTCATCGATTTCAGCGCCTGGAAGGCGAGATTGCCCCAGAAGCCGACATCCTCCTTCGTGACCTCACCCACATAGGACAGGTTGCCGCCGCCGCGCGACTGCAGCCTACCCCCTTCGATCCGGCCGCCCCGCGCGTCGAAGATCATCGGCAGCACGCCGTCGAACACGCCCGATGCATTGAGATTGTCGAATTCGAACTGCTGCAGGAACAGCCCGCCATCGACGCCAGTCACGCGGAAGGTCATCCGGCGTTCCTGATCCTCGGCAAAGTCGAGGATGGTCGGCTCCAGCACCATCTCGCCACCGCCCAGCGGCCAGCGGCCCCCTTCGATCTGAACGCGCATCCCTTCGATCAGGCGATAGCGGACCACACCGTCGGTCACCGCGATGCCCGGATTGACCTCGGCGATCGTCGCCACCTGCCCCGGCGCGGTGACGAGGCCCAGCAGGTCGGTGAAGCGGATCTCGCCGGCAAGGCCCGTTACCGGACCGAAGGCGGCGGCAAGATCGGTATCGTCGGTGCGGAAGGTGCCCGTCGAGGTAACGCCGTCGGGGCTCCACGCAATGTCGCCGCGGCCAGACACCGTCCCCTTCACATCGGCGACGACCCCGAAGGTCAGCCGGGTCAGTTCGTTCGGCTGGAACGAATCGCCAAAGGTGATGCCCGGCACCGCCAGCACGGCATTGCCGCGCCCGGTGGCGAGGTCGTGGACGATGGCGACGTCGGTGACCTTCACCCCCTTGGCCGGGTGCTTCAGCGTGCCCCCGGCGCGAATGTCGTTTCCGCTGAGCGTCAGTTTGAAATCGTCGCTGCGCAGCGGTTCGAATCGCGGCTGCGGATCGGCGTCGCGCACGGCGACATCGCCATCGAGCGAAAGGACGCCGCCCGCCAGCCTCCAGTCGCCCGCCGCCTCGCGAATCAGCAGCGGGACATTGCCGATCTGCCCCTCGCCGCGTTCGAATGTGCCCGCGACGACCCCGTTGGCGACGCGGCCGGTGAGCGAGCCGAGGTCGAGGACGCTGACGCGCTCCGGGCTGCCCAGCCGGGTCTTCACATCGCTCAGCGCAAAGCCGAGATCGCCAAGGCCGAACCGCCCGCCCGCCGCCGCCAGCGTGATCGGAGTCCCGCCCAGCGTGCCGGTCAGCCGCGTCGCGCCGGTCGCGACACCCCCACCGACCCGCCCGTTCGCCAGCCGGACCATGCCGCCATCACTCGCGCAGAGCTGTAGCCGTGCGGGGTCGAGCGTCAGCGCGGACACCCGCAACCGGTCGAACGCGACCGGCACGCAGCCGGTATTCACCACCAGCCGCCCGCCCCCGTCCCACCGCGCATCGATCGGCAGCGCGAGGCGATCGATCCGCCCGCCGCTGAACGGTCCCGACAGTTCGGCACGGGTTTCGATACGGGTCGCGCCGTCGCCATCGGCACGGAAGCGCACCGGCGACAGCGCCAGCCGCGCATCGCCTGCCGCATAGGGGGCGATGGTCGCGGTGCCGTTCACCGGCGATCCCGGTCCGGCATGGGTCAGGCGGATGCTGGCGGCCGGCAGCCCGCCACCGCCCATCGCCAGCGTGCCGTTGAGCGTCACGCCCTTGCCCGACACCCAGTGGACCGGTCCGTCGCGCAGCGTGGCGCGCGCACCGCTGGCCGCAACGAAGGCCAGCCGGTCGATTCGCGCAGCCAGCGGGCGCGCGGCAACCTCCGCCGACAGGTCGAAACGCTGTGCGGCGCGGGCCGCCGCGCGCATCGCGGCGGTCGCCAGTGGAGCAACCGGTGTACCCGCGGCGGCATCCGCGCTACCGGCGATCCGCGCGACCATCGCGGGGGAAAGCCGTGCGCCTCGCGCGCCGATCCGCCCCTCGAACGCAGGCACGCCGCCCACTGCATAACGCCCGGCGATCGACAACGCCTGCCCCGCAAGGTCCGGCAGGACGAAATCACCCGAGGTGAGGTCGAGCGTGCCCGTCGTTCCCTGCGCCCGACCGTCGAAGCCGATCGTGCCCGACAGCGCGGCGACCCGCGTTTGCGGCGCAGCGATCCGCTCGGCGGCGACCTCGGCCCGCCCGCGCCACCGATCGAACCCGGGCGAGAGTTGCGCCTCCGCCTGCACGACCGGTCCGACCAGCCGTACGTCGCCGCAGGCGGCGGCCTGGGCCCGGATCGGACCGGACAGGGATGGGCCGCCAGTCGCCGTCCGCAGCGACAGGTTCGCGGCGAGCCGATCGATCCCGCAGCCATTGAGCGACAGCCGCTCCGCCACCGCCGCCAGCCTCCCGGTAAAGTCGTTCGCAAGATTGCCGCGCCCGGCCAGCTTCGCACCGATCACGCCATAGGGCGTGGCGAGCCGGATGCGGCCATCGTCGACCGCGACGGTAAAATCGGGCAGCGCGAACGGCTTGCCCGACGGCGGCGGGAGCAACCGGTCGATCTGTCCGAACGACACCGTGCCGTCAGGACGAAGCGTCGCGCGCAACCGCGCCTGCCCGACGCGTGCGCCGACGACCTTGGCGCCGTTCAGCCCGACCTCGGTATCGACCTCGATCCAGTCGGCGATCAGGTCGGGCGCCCTGGGATCGCCCAGTACGACATCGACCAGCCGTTGCCGCCCCAGCCCGATCTGCGCCACGCGGTAGCGCGCGGCGACCCCGCGCTTTTCCAGTTCGCGGCGGACCAGATTGTCGGCGATCGGCCGGCGCTGCGTCCATACCAGCGCCGCGAGCAGCAGCACGATGCCGCACACGACGAGCAGCACCTGCGCGAAGCGGCGCCGTTTGCGGCCATGGCGACGCGGCGACGCTACGGTCTCCACCGCCTCCTCGTCGTCACCGCCCAGACCCGTCACTCCGCTGTTCGCCTCGTTCGTCGCGCATGGGCGCCATCCGGGTCAAGCGCGAGAGGCGGCAAACGGTTCCGGCAGCGCAACGGAAGTTGCGCGCGGCTCAGCGCGTCGCCATCGCCGCCTTGCGCCGTTCCTGCCACGCCTTCACCTCCCGTCCCATCGGAGGCCGCATGCACGCCTCCATTTCCGGCCCGGTCCGCACCGTCGGTACGCAGGCGAGATATGCCTGGCAGATGCCCGTATCGAGCAGTGGGTCGCCGCTGGGCGGCTTCAGCGTGCAACGGGTGATGCCCGCACGACGGTCGCGTTTCGTGACGATCCGAAAATTGCGCGGGCGTTCGCCGGTGACGACGATCTCATCATCGGACGGAGACGCAGGCGGTGCGGCCTGTGCCGACAGCAGGGCGGCGGCGAGGACGGCGAGCATCACCGCCCCAGCCGCCGCACGACGCGGATACCGACATGGTCGATGCCAGGATTGGTATCGGAAAATATCTGGCGATGGCTGTGATGTTCCCAGGCCAGTTCGACCGCCCAGCGCCGGTCGACCCGCACCCCGATCGACGCGTTGGGATTGAACAGGATTTTCGACCCGAACGAGGTCCGGCGGCGATAGATGTCGTAGCGCCGCCAAGCCTCTTCGTTCGAGATGCCGGGCTGGAACGGATCAGGGGTAAAGCTGTAGCCGTCGATGACCGTCGCGCCGATCCCCGCCTGCCCATAGACCCAGCCGCGCAGGATATGCTGGCGCCACTCCGCCCCGACGCTGAAGAAGCTGGTGCGCCCGGCGGTGTTGATCTGCACCTTCGCCGTCAGGCGGGGTTTCAGGAGGATGCGCAGCGGCGCGGTGCGATAGGCGATCTGCACGTCGACCGTGCCGTTCTCCTCCTCGCCCTCGTAAATCTGGCCGGCCGGCAATGCGGGCAGGTCGAAGATCAGCTTGCTGCCGAGCGGGTGGAAGTTGGCGCCGTGCCGCAGGACGCCGACCGCGATCTCGGCCTGCTCGCGGGGCGGCATTGGTTCCGGCCCCTCCTGCGCCATCGCCGTCGTCGAGGCGAGCGCCAACACTGCGCCCAGGACGCCCTTTTCCAACCGAATCATATGAACCCCTTCCCGCAAACGGCAGTCGCTTAGCCGTTGCCGATGCTGTATCATCGACAATAATTGCTGTAAAACAGAAAGTATCTTGTGTTAGACGGATATTCGTTACCGCGGAAGAAAGCGCGGGTCTGCCGTGGGATCGGCATGCTGTTTCTCGTGATTGGTGCCTTGCTCGGGGTAATAACGCTGGTCGCAGCGGCGGCACCGGGACCGTATTGGAATTGCGATTCCCAACAAGGCTGCCGCGCCGGCGCTGATGCGGCGAACCTGCTGCCCGACGAAACGCTGGCCAAATTGGACCGCGATCCGGCGGCCCGCCATCGTTTCGACACATGGGCGGCAATGCCCGGCATCCGCATCGGACTGGCCGCTGTCACGCTGCTGCAACACGGACCGATGGCGGTTCTGTTGTTTGCGGTTGGTATGGCGCTGCGACGCCTTGGGCAGAAGCGGCGCAATGCCCTAGTCGACGCGCTGCCATGGTTACGGCGGGCATCGCGCGCCGCGATCGTGCTGGCCTGTACGCGCGTCATCGCGCCCATCGCTCAAAGCCTGTTGCTAGCCAATGGTTTTGGCCAGCCGGAGACAATCGCCTCGCCTATAATGGTGGAGACAACCTTGCTGCTCCTGATGCTGGCGTTTGCCGCCTATGCCACGATCTGGGCATTGGAGGCGGGCTTTCGGGCCGAGCGCGAACTGGCCGATTTCGTCTGATGCCGGTCGTCGTCAATCTCGACGTGATGCTTGCCCGGCGGAAAGTACGGTCGAAGGAACTGGCCGAGGCGATCGGGATCACCGAATCGAATCTGTCGCTGCTGAAATCGGGCAAGGTGAAGGGAGTGCGCTTCGCGACGCTGGCCGCGATCTGCCGTTATCTCGACTGCACGCCGGGCGATATTCTCGACTACACCCCGTCCGACGACGACCTGCGCGCCGGGGGCGAGGAGTGATCCGCCCCCTCGCCCCCTGCACCACGATCCGCTAGGCAAACGCCCATGACCACGCCAGAGACCGACGGCACCGGCCACCGTGCGCGCCTGCGCGGGCGGTTGCTGGAGCATGGCGGCGCGGCGCTGCTCGACCATGAACTGATCGAATATCTGCTGACGCTGGCGATCCCCCGGCGCGATACCAAGCCGCTGGCGAAGACGTTGCTGCATGAATTCGGCGGGATCGGCGGACTGCTGGCCGCCGATCCGCTGGCGCTGGGCAAGGTGTCGGGCATGGGCGACAGCGCGGTGGCGGCGATCCGCATCGCGCAGGCCGCGGCGACGCGGATGTTGCAGGCGCAGGTGGCGGAACGCCCGGTGCTGTCGAACTGGCAAGCGCTGCTCGACTATCTTCACGCCGACATGGCGCATCTGGCGGTCGAGCGTATCCGCGTGCTGCACCTCAACAGCCGCAACCTGCTGATTCGCGACGAACTGGTGGCGGAAGGGACGATCGACGAGGCGCCGATCTATACCCGCGAGGTGATCCGCCGGGCGCTGGACCTGGGGTCGGCGGCGCTGATCCTCGTCCACAACCATCCGAGCGGCGACCATAGCCCCAGCCGCGCGGACATCGACCTGACCCGCACCATCGCCGCGGCGGGCAAGCCGCTCGGCATCACCGTCCACGACCACCTCATCATCGGTGCCAAGGGGCATACGAGCCTGCGCGCCAAGGGAATGTTCTGATGCGTACCGAAAAGGAAAAGATGATCGCCGGCGAGCTGTATCATGCCGGCGACGCCGAACTAGTCGCCGACGTGGCGCGCGCGGCGGCGTGGATGGACCGCTACAACGCGTCGATCGCGATGGCGGCCGATGCCCGCGCGGCGCTGCTGCGCGAAGGGTTGGCGTGCGTCGGGACCGGCGTGACCATCCGCCCGCCCTTCCACATCGATTATGGCTACAACATCACCGTCGGCGAAGATGTGTTCCTGAACTATGGCTGCGTCATCCTCGACGTGTGCGCGGTCACCATCGGCGACAAGACTCAGATCGGGCCGGGCGTGCAGATCCTCGCGGCCGATCATCCGCGCGACCCGGCGGTGCGGGCGCAGATGCTGGAATTCGGGCGGCCGGTGACGATCGGGCGCAATGTGTGGATCGGCGGCGGCGCGATTCTCCTGCCGGGTGTCACGGTCGGCGACGATGCTCTGATCGGCGCGGGATCGGTGGTGACGCGCGATGTGCCGGCGGGGGCGACGGTCGTGGGGAATCCGGCGCGCGTGCGATAAGAAGCGACCGCCGGGTCGCTCCCGGCGGTCGCATCGATATCAGCTCTGGATGGCGATCAGGCGCTCTGGGTCAGGAAGCTGGTCAGCTCCGCCTTGCTCACCGCCTTGGACTTGTCCTTGTCCGCCTGGGCGAAGGCCTGCTTGACCCAGCTCTTCACCTCGGGCTTGTCGGCAGTCACGCCGGGTTCGCTGGCCGATCGCAGGGCGACCATCCATTCGCCGAACTGCTTTTCGGTCAGCTGGCCCTTCCCGTCCTTGTCGTATTTCGGGAATTCGGCCTCGACGATCTGGGCGATCTGGGTGCCGCTGGCGGGCTGGCCGGCCTCCGCCGTCGTCTGCGCGGTCTGCGTCGCGGGGTCGGGCTGGGTAGCCGGAGCCGCCTGCGTAGCGGCAACCGACGGATCAGCCGGAGTTGTCGCCGGCGCGGCGGGCGCCGCCTGCGTTACTGGAGCAGTCGTTTGCGCCGGCGCGGCGTCCTGGGCAAATGCCGGGGTCGACATCAGAACGGCACTGGCGAGAAGAATACGCTTCATCATCGAATTACTCCTTTCGGATTGGTTCGGAACTTCATGCTATCGCCACAAAGACTTGATGACGACTATGCGATGATCCAACCAACTTAGGTCGTTTCGGTTTCGATTGAAGCCCCTTCGCTACTCTTCTATCGCATGACAGGCTCGATTCGTCCGCGACTTGTTGCTAGGGCGCGGCCAACCGTTCGCCCGTTTGGAAAGGCCCGCCATGATTCCCCGCTACTCCCGCCCCGAAATGACCGCCCTGTGGCAGCCCCAGGCCCGATTCCGCATCTGGTTCGAGATCGAGGCGCACGCGACCGACGCGCTGGCCGAACTGGGCGTGGTGCCGAAGGAAGCCGCCGAGAAGATCTGGGCGATGAACGACGCCGATTTCGACGTCGAACGGATCGACACGATCGAGGCGGAGACCAAGCATGACGTCATCGCCTTCCTGACGCACGTATCGGAGCGGACCGGGCCGGAGGCGCGCTTCCTGCATCAGGGCATGACCAGTTCGGACGTGCTCGACACCTGCCTTGCGGTGCAGCTGGCGCGCGCGTCCGACATCCTGCTCGCCGATCTCGACAAGCTGCTCGAGGTGATCGAACGCCGCGCGCGCGAGCACAAGCTGACCCCGACCATCGGCCGCAGCCATGGCATCCATGCCGAGCCGGTCACCTTCGGCCTGAAGCTGGCGCAAGCCTATGCCGAGTTCGACCGCTGCCGCACCCGCCTGCGCAATGCCCGCGCCGAAGTCGCGACCTGCGCGATTTCGGGCGCGGTCGGCACCTTTGCCAACATCGACCCGCGCGTCGAGGAACATGTCGCGCAGAAGATGGGCCTCACCGTCGAACCGGTGTCGACCCAGGTCATCCCGCGCGACCGCCATGCGATGTACTTCGCCACGCTGGGCGTGATCGCCGGGTCGATCGAGCGGCTGGCGACCGAAATCCGTCATCTGCAGCGCACCGAAGTGCTGGAGGCCGAGGAATATTTCTCGCCGGGCCAGAAGGGGTCGTCGGCGATGCCGCACAAGCGCAACCCGGTGCTGACCGAGAACCTGACCGGCCTCGCCCGCATGGTTCGCGGCTATGTGACGCCCGCGTTGGAAAACGTCGCGCTGTGGCATGAGCGCGATATCAGCCACTCGTCGGTCGAGCGCTATATCGGCCCCGACGCGACGATCACGCTCGACTTCGCGCTCGCCCGCCTGACCGGCGTGATCGACAAGCTGGTCGTCTATCCGACGCGGATGGAAAAGAACCTCAACAAGATGGGCGGCCTCGTCCATTCGCAGCGCGTGCTGCTGGCACTGACCCAGGCCGGGGTGAGCCGCGAAGATTCGTATCGCTATGTCCAGCGCAACGCGATGAAGGTGTGGGAATCGGACGGCGCGCTGTCGCTGCTCGAACTGTTGAAGGCCGATCCGGACGTTGCCGCTGCATTGTCGGCGGAAGAGATCGAGAGCCGGTTCGACCTCGATTACCACTACAAGCATGTCGACACGATCTTCGCCCGGGTGTTCGGACAGGCGTGATCACATGGTCCCGCCGGGTACCGACCCGGCGGGACAATAGTATAATATTAACGCCGCGCCGGTAGAAGCGCGCATGATCTTCCGTCGCTCCACAACCGATCTCGAAACCCGCACCGCGATGGCGATGTACCGCCATTCGCCCGACGCCGTCCTGCTGCTGAAAGGCGGCGCGTTCGTCGAATGCAATCCGGCGGCGGAACAGGTGTACGGGCTGCCGCGCCGCGACATCATCGGCCAGAACCCGGTCGTATTCTCACGCGCGACGCAGGGCGACGGACGGCCGAGCATCGAACATGTCGGCGAACGCGTGCAACAGGCGATCCGCGACGGTCACGCCCGGTTCGAATGGTACAATATGCGCGGTGCCGACGAGGTGCGCATGCTCGTCACGCTGATCCCGATCGCCGACGAGGCCGCCGATGCGGTGCTGGTCCAAATTCAGGACCTGACCAATACCGGGCGCGTCGTCGATGCGCTGACCCAGGGGCTGTCGTCGCTCGCGGCGGGGGACCTGAACGTCCGGCTCGACACGCCGTTCAGCGCCGAGTTCGAACCGCTGCGGGCGAGCTTCAACACCGCCGCCGACACGATGGCACAGTCGATGGCCGAAGTGACCTCGGTTGCGGCGGCGCTGCACAACGGGTGCAGCGATATCCGCCAGGCATCGGACGATCTGTCGGGCCGCACCGAACGCCAGGCAGCAAGTCTCGAGGAATCGGCGGCGGCGATCCAGGAAATTACCCAGAATGTGCGCGAAGCCGCCACGCTGGTCGAAACGACCGAATCGATCGTCGCCGACACCCATCGCGATGCGCAAAGCTCCGTCAGCGTCGTCGAGGACACGACGCAGGCAATGGGCGGCATCGAGCGCGCGTCGAAGGAGATCGGCGACATCATTGCCGTCATCGACGGCATCGCGTTTCAGACGAACCTGCTGGCACTGAACGCCGGGGTCGAGGCGGCGCGCGCCGGGGATGCGGGCAAGGGCTTCGCGGTCGTCGCCTCCGAAGTCCGCGCGCTGGCGCAGCGATCGGCCGAGGCGGCGAAGGACGTCAAGGCGCGGGTCAGCGCCTCCACTGCACAGGTCGACCGGGGCGTGGAACTGGTGGCGAACACCGGTGTCGCGTTGAAGCGCATTACCGAACAGATGGACCGTATCCGCTCGCTGATCGGCAATATCGCCACTTCGGCCCGCCAGCAGGCCGATACGCTGGGCCAGATCAATATCGCGGTCGGCGAAATGGACAGCATCACCCAGCATAATGCGGCGATGGTCGAGGAAACGACCGCCGCCGCGCGCAGCCTGGCCGACGAAGCGGCGCGGCTGAACGATGCCGTCGCGGTATTCCGGATAGGCCGGGCCGACCTGCGGGGCACGTACAGCGCGCCGCTCCGGATGGTGGCGGGCGGCCGACGCTGACGGCCGGGGAAGCCGGTCAGCCGACCGGTCGCTCCATGTACACCGCGCCGGCACCGAAACCGGCCGCGCCGCCCGGTGCCGCGATGAACCCCTGGCGCACCCAATAGGCATCGGCCCCGCCGACCGCGATCAGCGCGAGGACGGGGATCGCTCGCTGCGCGGCAATGGCGTCGAGGATCGGCAGCAGGCGCTCGACCGCCTTCGTACCGCGTGCGGCGGGTGCGACGACGACGTCGTGGAGGTACCAGCAATCGGCGCTGGGCGGCAGGTTGCCGAGCAATGCGTGCATCGTCGGCGGCGCGAGCCGGTGCCAGGGATGGCTGATGCAGTGGCCGATCAGCGCATCACCGTCCGCCAGCACCCAACAGCCTTCGGGACTGAGCGCGATGCGTTCGGCGTACAGGTCCGCCGCCTCGCCATAGGCGCCCAGTTCGGCACGCGCGAGCATGGCGATATCGGGCGCGTCGGCGGCGGTGGCGAGGCGCCACTGGGCGGTCATGGTCGCTTGATCCTTGGTTGGGTCGCAGTGTCGTATCACATTCCATCGTCATCCCGGCGAAGGCCGGGATCCATTGACGGCGGAACGTCGCGTATCGTTCGCGAACACCCGACACAATGGATCCCGGCCTTCGCCGGGATGACGATGGAAGCGGACGACCTGTCCCTTACCCGCCGAGCGCGGTCTTCAACCGGCTGAAGAAGCCCATCGATTCCGGACATTCCTCGCCGGTCTCGGTCTCGCGGAACGCTTCGAGCAGTTCCTTCTGCCGCGCCGACAGGCGGGTCGGGGTCTCCACCTCGATATGGATGACCATGTCGCCATGGCCGCGCCCCTGCAGCACGGGCATGCCCGCGCCGCGCTGCCGCAGTTCCTTGCCCGACTGGATGCCGGCCGGCACGCGGATGCTGTGCTTCTGTCCGTCGAGGCCGGGGATTTCGATCGTCCCGCCCAGCGCCGCCGTCGTAAAGCTGATCGGCGCGCGAGCATGCAGCGCGGTGCCCTCGCGTTCGAACAGCGCGTGGCGTTTCACGTGCAGGAAGATGTAGAGGTCGCCCGCCGGCGCACCGCGTGCGCCCGCTTCGCCCTCACCGGTCAGGCGGATGCGCGTGCCTTCGTCGACGCCAGGCGGGATATTGACCTGCAGCGTCTTGGTCTGGTCGACCCGGCCCTCGCCATTGCACACCGGGCATGGGTCGCTGATGACCTGTCCCGCGCCGTGGCAGGTCGGGCAGGCGCGCTCGACGACGAAAAAGCCCTGCTGCGCCCGGACCTTGCCCTGCCCGTTGCAGGTGTGACAGGTCCGCGCCTTGGTCCCCGGCGACGCGCCGCTGCCGCCGCACGGGGCGCAGGACGTCGATACATCGACCGTGATCTCGGTCTGGTGGCCGTGATAGGCCTCCTCCAGCGAAATCTCCATGTCGTAGCGCAGGTCGGCACCGCGACGGGGTCCGGCACGCCCTTGCCGGCCGCCGCCCATGAATTCGCCGAAGACGCTTTCGAAAATGTCGGAAAAGCCGCCGAAATCCTGCGCGCCGCCGCCCGGCCCGCCCGCACCCTGACGAAAGGCGGCATGGCCGTAGCGGTCATAGGCCGCGCGCTTCTGCGGGTCCTTCAGGCAGTCATAGGCTTCGTTGATCGCCTTGAACTTCGCCTCGGAATCCTTGCACCCGGCATTCTTGTCGGGGTGATATTTGATCGCGAGCTTGCGATAGGCCGACTTGATCGTCCCCGCATCCGCGGTGCGCTCGCATTCGAGCAGTTCGTAGAAATCGACTTCGGTGGTCATTCGAAAACCCCAAAAGCCCTCTCCCCGCTGGCGGGGAGAGGGTTGGGAGAGGGGCAGTCACCTGCGACGCCCCCTCTCCCCGGCCCTCTCCCCCGAGGGGGAGAGGGAGCAGTCATCACGCCTTGTGGCTGTCGTCGACTTCCGAGAATTCGGCATCGACCACGTCGTCGGCCTTGTTCTCCGGCTGGGCATCGGCCGCCGGGGCGGCTTCGCTCTGCTGCTGCTTTTCGTAGATCGCCTGGCCGAGCTTCATCGCGACCTGCGCCAGCGCCTGGCTCTTTTCGGTCATGCGATCGGCATCGCCGCTCTCGACCGCCGCCTTGGTCTCGGCGACCGCGGCTTCGATCTCGGACTTCAGCGACGCATCGACCTTGTCGCCATTGTCGGCCAGCTGACGCTCGGTCGTGTGGATCAGCGATTCGGCGTTGTTCTTCGCCTCGGCACCGGCACGACGCTTCTTGTCCTCTTCGGCGAACTGCTCGGCGTCGCGGACCATCTGGTCGATGTCGCTGTCCGACAGGCCGCCCGAGGCCTGGATGCGGATCTGCTGCTCCTTGCCCGTGCCCTTGTCCTTGGCCGACACGTTGACGATGCCATTGGCGTCGATGTCGAACGTGACCTCGATCTGCGGCACGCCGCGCGGCGCAGGCGGGATGCCGACGAGGTCGAACTGGCCCAGCATCTTGTTGTCGGCGGCCATTTCGCGCTCGCCCTGGAACACGCGGATCGTCACCGCACCCTGATTGTCGTCGGCGGTCGAATAGACCTGCGACTTCTTGGTCGGGATAGTCGTGTTGCGGTCGATCATGCGGGTCATGATGCCGCCCAGCGTCTCGATGCCCAGCGACAGCGGGGTCACGTCGAGCAGCAGCACGTCCTTCACGTCACCCTGCAGCACGCCGGCCTGGATCGCGGCACCGATCGCCACGACTTCGTCGGGGTTCACGCCGGTGTGCGGTTCCTTGCCGAAGAACTGCTTCACGACCTCGCGGACGCGCGGCATGCGGGTCATGCCGCCGACCAGCACGACCTCATCGATCGCGCTCGCCTGCACACCGGCATCGGCCAGCGCCTTCTTGCACGGCTCGAGCGTGCGCTTGACGAGGTCTTCGACCAGACGCTCGAGGTCGGCACGGCTGATCGACTTGACGAGGTGCTTCGGGCCCGTAGCGTCCGCCGTGATGAACGGCAGGTTGACTTCGGTGGTCTGCGCCGACGACAGCTCGATCTTCGCCTTTTCGGCGGCTTCCTTCAGACGCTGGAGCGCCAGCTTGTCCTTGGTCAGGTCGATGCCTTCGACCTTCTTGAACTCGTCGGCCAGGAACTGGACAATCTTCGCGTCGAAGTCTTCGCCGCCCAGGAAGGTGTCGCCGTTGGTCGCCTTCACCTCGAACACGCCGTCGCCGATCTCGAGAACCGAGATGTCGAACGTGCCGCCGCCAAGGTCATAGACCGCGATGGTCTTGTTATTGTCCTTGTCGAGGCCGTAGGCGAGCGCCGCCGCCGTCGGTTCGTTGATGATGCGCAGGACTTCGAGACCGGCGATCTTGCCGGCGTCCTTGGTCGCCTGACGCTGGGCATCGTTGAAGTAGGCGGGGACGGTGATGACCGCCTGGGTTACCGTCTCGCCGAGATACGATTCGGCGGTTTCCTTCATCTTCTGCAGGATGAACGCGCTGATCTGCGACGGCGAATATTCCTCACCGCCCGCCTTCACCCACGCGTCGCCGTTCGGGCCGCGCGCAATGGTGTAGGGAACCAGTTCGGTATCCTTCTTGGTGACCGGATCGTCGAAGCGGCGGCCGATCAGGCGCTTCACCGCGAAGATCGTGTTGTCGCCGTTGGTGACGGCCTGACGCTTGGCCGGCTGGCCGATCAGGCGCTCGCCATCCTTTGCGAACGCCACGATCGACGGCGTGGTCCGCGCGCCTTCCGCATTTTCGATGACCTTGGGGCTACCGCCCTCCATCACCGCGACGCAGCTGTTGGTCGTGCCCAGATCGATACCGATAACTTTAGCCATGGTCCCTCATTGGCCCCCGGGTTGAATGTAAAACCTGGACCCGGTGGCACGGGGTAGTGCCGTCCGGGTCGTTCCGAGGGCGGATATAGGCAGGGTTCGGCTTGCCGCAAGATTATGCGCGGCATAGGGAACCGTATCGGGACAGGAGCGTGCGCATGAAGACACGGTGGATCGCGCTGGCAGCAGCGGCAGGCGCGCTGACGGGATGCCAGAACCCGCCGCGGGTCGAGGATGCGTGGGTCCGCCTGCCCGCCGTGCCCGGACGCCCCGCCGCCGCCTATGCGATCGTGTCGCGCGGATCGACGGCCGACCGTGTGACGGGCGTCACGACTCCGGCGGCGGGTCGCAGCGAGCTGCACGAGAGCATGACGGGCCATGGCGGCATGGCATCGATGCGGCCGTTGCAAAGCCTGTCGTTCGGCGGCGACCACCGCATCCTGCTGCGACCGGGCGGAACGCATGTCATGCTGTTCGACCTGAAGGGCGACCTGCGCCCCGGCGGCACGATACCCCTGACCTTCCGCTTCGAACGGTGGGAGGACGTCACCGTCGACGCAAAGCTGGTCGGCGCGGGCGATCCGGCACCCTGACGCCGGGTGCGGCGGCGGCTCAGCAGGCCCCGCGCAGCCTCGCGACAAGCTCACCCTGCCGATGGGTGCCGGTCTTGTTCAGCAGCGCCATGACCTGCGTGCGGACGGTGGCGACACTGCATCCGCGCAACCGGGCGATGGCGGCACTGTCATGCCCCACCGCCAGCAGGACCGCGACCTGCGCCTCGGCCGGAGTCAGGCCGAACAGGTCGGCGAACAACTCCGCCGAGGGCGCCGCGGCGGTCTTCGCGGACAGCATCACTCGGGCGCGGGCAAGCGGTCCCGAGGGGCGTCGCGGTGCCGCACGGACCGTCAGGATCAACCGCTCGCCCTCGTCATGGCCGTCGCTGCCCGGCATGCGCAGCACGACCCGCCGTCCGGGGCGGAGCGCCTGTAGCGGATCGAGCGCCTGCGCGATGGCGAGCGACAGCGCCCGATCGGTCGCCGCATCGCGGGCATGGATCCGGCCGCCGCGCATGGTCAACGGCCCGGCCGGCGCCAGCCACGCCTCGCACCCCGGCGACATCTGCACCATGCGTCGGTCGCCATCGAGGAGGAGCACGCGCTGCTCCAGCAGCTCGGCGGTTTCGCGAACCGTGCGGTCGAGCCCGGCCCCCAGCGCCACCGCCTGGGCCATGATGTCGGACAGGGCCGGCGCGGCCGCATCGATGATGTGCGCCTCGCGGTCCGCCGAATCGAGGAACGATCGTGGCCGCAGCAAGGACAGGATCGCATCGCACCCCGGCACGCGCAGGCGGGTCAGCGCGGCAAAGCCCGCATCGGCGCGGTCGAACAGGTTGCGATAGATCGGCAGGGCGTCGCGTTCGTGCCGGCTCAACAGCGCATCGTCGAACACCGTCCTCAGCATCGGACCATCGATCGCCACCCCGGTGCGCGGATTGGTGTGGCGGCTCAACCCGCCTTCGCGCACGAAGGTGTCGACCATGTCGGGCGTCACCCCCCGGATCAGGTCGAACGCGACGGCCCCCGATCGATCCATGCCGATCAGGTGGACCACGCGCGCGTCGGTCGCCCCGGCAAAACCGGCCAGCGCGTCCTGCCAGTCCTCCAGGCCGAACGCCGCCCTGCGGAACCGTTCGACGATGTCGGCGACGTCCACCGATCCCCCTTCGCCCCTGCAGCACGACGCCGTCCGTCCCACCGGACGGGGCCGACCGAACGGATAAATTCTCGAGAGGCGCATGGCCATACCGCATTTGAATGATGTCCGTGCGGTGCGGCATCGACATAGGTGCAGCGCGGCAAGGGTGTGCGACGCACCGGGGGCCGCACCATCCGTTCTGAGGGGGACATCATGCGTATTTCACGGGCCGGCGCGCTTGCCGGCACTCTTTTCCTTGCGCTGCCCGCAGCCGCGCAGACCGCCGCCGGTCCGGTTTCCGAACCGCCCGCGTCGGCCGCGACCGACGGCGATCCGCAATCGACCTATGCGGTGGCGGTAGCGGCCGGGACGCTCGGCATCGGGCCGGAAATCGGCTGGCGCATTTCGGACCATGTCGGCATCCGCGGCGGCGCGAGCTTCCTGACCGTCAACGCCTCGTTCGAACCGGAGGACGTCAGCTTCGATGGCAAGGTCAAGCTGAACTCGTTCGGGGCGACGGTGGACGCCTATCCGTTCGGCGGCAATTTTCGCGTGTCGGGCGGGGCGCGTATCAACAACAACGAAATCGGCCTGACCGCCACGCCCAATGTCGCGGTAGAGATCAACGGCAACGAATATCAGCCGCGCGACATCGGCACGCTGAGCGCCCGCGCCGCCCCGCGCAAATTCTCGCCGATGCTGACCCTGGGCTGGGCGGGCAGCAACCGCCGCGGGTTCATGTTCGGCTTCGATGCCGGCGTGCTGTTCCAGGGCGCGTTCAAGATCGATCCGCTGACCGCCACCGGCCAAAAGCGCAACGACCCGACCCTGCGCGCGGACCTGGAAGCCGAGCGCCGCTCGCTGCAGGACGATGTCGACAAGGTGAAGGTCTATCCGGTCCTGCAAGTCGCGATCGGCTATCGTTTCTGAAGCCTCAACGGCCCGCGCCTTTAACCGCGCGGGCCGCACCACCATGTCGGCCGCATGCGCCGTCCGCTGACCCCCGCCGAGACCGAGCTAGCCCGCACGATGTTCGGCGACACGATCGATTATCAGCAGGCGCGAGTGGCGAATGCGAAATGGGCGTTCTTTCAGCCCAGACAGGTCGCGATGGCGCCGACCGGCTGCATCCATTTCCACCCACGGGGCACGTTGTACCGCGACGACTTCGCCGCTGCCGGGCGCGATCTGGCCGCGCTGTTCCTGCACGAGATGATGCACATCCACCAGACGCAACATCGCGGGCGCTACTGGCTGCCTCTCATGCGACATCCCTTCTGCACCTATCGCTACACCGTCGTGCCGGGAAAACCGTTCGAAGCGTATGGCATCGAACAGCAGGCGGAAATCGTCCGCCACGCCTTTCTGTTGCGACAGGGCGTGGCAATGAAGGACAAGCCGCCACTGGAAGTGTACGAAGCGCTGCTACCGTTCGGGCGGGGTTAAGGCGTCAGGACTTGAAACGGATGACGCGCGACGACAGCGTTTCGACCGGATGCCCGTTCGCGTCGCGTGCCGGCGTGTAGCGCGCGCGTCGCGCCAGCGCTTCGCACGGGATCGCATCGAACGTTGCATTGCCGGACGAGCGGACGACACGACAATTGCGAATGCCCCCCTCCTTCGTGATGATCCAGGCGACGGTAACGTTCGCGTTCGCGCCCAGCAGCTGACGCGGAAAATCGCTGTTTGACAGCCACATCGACGGATCGCGCTGGGCCCGTGCCGGCAGCACCGGCGCAGTATCGACCGCGCCGACGTCGAAACCCCAACTCTGCATCAGATCGGTTTCGCACTTGCGTAGCGCGGTCAATGCGGCACGCGACAGCGAAAGGTTCACGCGAAACGGCTTCCCACCTGATAAGGCGAAGCCCACCGGCTCCGTTCCTGCAAAGTCGGTGACGGTATCGCGCGGCAGATCGAAGGTGATCCCCATGTTTCGCCCCTTCGGCAAGGACGTACGCTGTCCGTCACCATCGAACACGCCCTTCCCCGCGCGACCATCGATCTGAACCTTGACCCGCGGCGAATATCCCAACTGTTTTCGATCACCGACCAGCACCGTCTGTACACGGTCGTTGAACGGCGTAGGCCGGAACAACACGCTGACGCGGTTGCCCGCATCGCCATAATCGCGACTGAGGACACACATATCCTCGGCATAGTTGACGCTCCATGCCGATGCCGGCTTGAGCGGCGGCACATCCGCCGCACCGCCCTGCCCCGCCAGTATCGCCGCCAGCATGATCGCCTTCATCGCATTGCCCCGCATTGCCCCGCATTGCCCCTGCCTGCACGGTGCCATGGGCATTGCCCGCTCGCAACTATCGGAACCCTCTGGCCGGCAAGCTGTTGGCATCGCGCAACGATTTTGAAAGCCTGCCCCCATGTCGACGCGCAAAGGCGCCACCCTGCTCGCCCGCCTCGGATTCGCGGCGCGCGGTATCGTCTATTGCATCGTCGGCTGGTTCGCGATCGACGCCGCGCTGCGCGGCGGCAAGGCCGGCGACAATCAGGGTGCCATCGCCAGCCTGGCCGACGAACCGTTTGGCGAATGGCTGCTGGCGGCGATGGCGGCGGGGCTGGCCGGCTATGCGCTGTGGCGGCTGACCGAGGCGCTGTTCGATCCCGAAGCGCAGGACAATGACGCCAAGGGCGCATTCCGTCGCGCCGGCCATGCGGTCAGCGGGATCGCCCATGTCGTGCTGGCATGGACCGCCGCGCGCCTCTCCCTGCACAGCGCGCGGGCGACCGGCCGTGTCGGCGGCGAGGAGAGCGCCCATGACTGGACGGCATGGATGCTCGATCAGCCGGGCGGACGGTTGCTGGTGGCACTGGTCGCCATCGGCCTGCTGGCGGCGGCGGTCCAGCAGGCGAAAAAGGCATGGACCGGCGAGTTCGCCCGCACCCTGTCGGGTGGAACGCCGGTGCCCGACTATGTCTGTACCATGGGTCGCATCGGCTATGGCGCGCGGGCAGCGGTGTTCGCGGCGATCGCGTTCCTGTTCGTCGCCGCGGCATGGGCGGCGGATGCCGACGAAGCCGGCGGCATGGCGAGCGGCATGGCACTCATGCAGCGGCAGGCGGGCGGACAGTTGTTGCTCAGCGCGATCGGCATCGGCTTCATCGCGTTCGGGGCGTTCAGCTTCGTCGAGGCGCGCTGGCGCCGGTTGCAGGTGCGGTTGCCGGCATGACCGGGCGTGAGGTGCTGGAGGCGCGCTGGCTCGACCTGACCCGGCGCGAGCTGCCGGCGGTGGCGCGGGAGCGCGGATGGCCGGTGGTGGCCGACCATTGTTTCCAGCGCATCCTGCTCGACAATGCATTCGGCGGGCAATGGTATGATCATGTCGCCGGACGTCCGGCTTATGCCCATGCCGATCCGGCCGCCCTCGCGCAGGCGGTGGCGTTGGGAGAACAGGCGCTGACGGGCGATGCCGATCTGCCCGACCTCAACCGACGCTCGCTGGAATGGCGCGGCAAGGCCCCCTCGAAACCGGGACGAGGCACCCCCATCTCTCGCCCTAGCCAATCCAAAAGAACGAAGATAGAACGGACCGCATGAGCCTGACCCATATCTCCGTCCGCGGTGCGCGGGAGCATAACCTCAAGGGCGTCGATATCGACATCCCGCGCGATACGCTGACGGTCATCACCGGCCTGTCGGGTTCGGGCAAGTCGTCCCTCGCCTTCGACACCATCTATGCCGAAGGGCAGCGGCGCTATGTCGAATCGCTGTCGGCCTATGCGCGGCAGTTCCTCGAACTGATGCAGAAGCCCAATGTCGAGCATATCGAAGGGCTGTCGCCGGCGATCTCGATCGAGCAGAAGACGACCAGCCGCAACCCGCGATCGACGGTCGCGACGGTCACCGAAATCTACGACTATATGCGCCTGCTGTGGGCGCGGGTCGGCGTGCCCTATTCCCCCGCCACCGGCCTGCCGATCAGCGCGCAGACCGTCAGCCAGATGGTCGACCGGGTGCTGGCGCTGCCCGAAGGTACGCGGCTGCTGCTGCTCGCGCCGGTCGTGCGCGGGCGCAAGGGCGAGTATCGCAAGGAACTGGCCGAATGGCAGAAGGCCGGGTTCCAGCGCGTGCGGGTGAACGGCGAAGTCCATCTGATCGAGGACGCGCCGGCGCTCGACAAGAAGTTCAAGCACGACATCGAGATCGTCGTCGACCGGCTGGTGGTGAACGCCGATGCCGCGACGCGTCTGGCCGAGAGTTTCGAGACCGCGCTGAAGCTCGCCGATGGCCTCGCCTATGTCGACCTGGTCGATACGACGGTGGCGCAGGCGCAGTCGGGCAATCCGCCGCTGGACAGCGAACAGGGCGACCGCGCGACCGAGGCAGCGCCGCAGACCGGCAAGCTGAAGGGCGCCGGCATCCCCGACAACCGCATCGTGTTCTCCGAAAAATTCGCCTGCCCGGTCAGCGGATTTACGATCAGCGAGATCGAACCGCGCCTCTTCAGCTTCAACGCGCCGCAGGGTGCTTGCCCGGCGTGCGATGGTCTTGGCGAACGGCTGGAGTTCGACGAGGACCTGATCGTCCCCAACCACGAACTGTCGATCAAGAAAGGCGCGGTGGTGCCGTGGGCGAAGTCCAACCCGCCCTCCCCCTATTACATGCAGGTGCTCGGATCGCTGGCGAAGGCCTATGGCTTCTCGCTCGACGCGGCATGGAAGGACCTGCCCGAGGAAGCGCAGCGCGTGATCCTGCACGGCACCGCCGGCAAGCCGGTGACGCTGACCTTCATCGACGGCAAGAAGTCGTATGACGTCAAGAAGCCGTTCGAGGGCGTGCTGGGCAATCTCAACCGGCGGATGCTGTCGACCGAGAGCGCGTGGATGCGCGAGGAACTGGCGAAGTACCAGGCGTCGCAGCCCTGCGAGACCTGCCATGGCGCGCGGTTGAAGCCCGAGGCGCTGGCGGTCAAGGTCGCGATGCAGGACATCGCGCACGCGACGCGGCTGTCGGTGGTCGATGCCCTCGCCTTTTTCCAGTCGCTGCCTGAGCATTTCAACGACCAGCAAAAGGCGATCGCCCAGTCGATCCTGAAGGAGATCGTCGAGCGGCTCGGCTTCCTCAACAATGTGGGGTTGGATTATCTGAACCTCGACCGGACCAGTGGCACGCTGTCGGGTGGTGAGAGCCAGCGCATCCGCCTTGCTTCGCAGATCGGCAGCGGGCTGTCGGGGGTGCTGTACGTCCTCGACGAACCGTCGATCGGGCTGCACCAGCGCGACAACGACATGCTGCTGGCGACCCTCAGGCGTCTGCGCGATCTCGGCAACACGGTGCTGGTGGTCGAGCATGACGAAGATGCGATCCGCACCGCCGATTACGTCATCGACATGGGGCCGGGCGCCGGCGTCCATGGCGGCGAGGTCGTCGCCAAGGGAACGCTGAAGCAGATCCTGAAGTCGAAGGGATCGATCACCGCCGATTACCTCAACGGCACGCGGTCGGTGCCGCTGCCCGACAAACGGCGCAAGGGCAATGGCAAGAAGCTGACGGTGCACAATGCCACCGCCAACAACCTGACCGGTGTCACCGCGTCGCTGCCGCTCGGCACCTTCACCTGCATCACCGGCGTGTCGGGGTCGGGCAAGTCGAGCTTCACGATTGACACACTTTACGCCGCCGCCGCCCGCACCCTGAACGGCGCCCGGATCGTGCAGGGCAAGCATGACAAGATCACCGGGCTGCAGCATCTCGACAAGGTGATCGACATCGACCAGTCGCCTATCGGCCGTACGCCGCGATCGAACCCGGCGACGTATACGGGCGCGTTCACCCAGATTCGCGACTGGTTCGCCGGTCTGCCCGAAGCACAGGCGCGCGGCTACAAGCCCGGCCGGTTCAGCTTCAACGTGAAGGGCGGCCGGTGCGAGGCATGCCAGGGCGATGGCGTGCTGAAGATCGAGATGCACTTCCTGCCCGACGTCTATGTGACGTGCGACGTGTGCCACGGCGCGCGGTACAATCGCGAGACGCTGGAGGTGAAGTTCAAGGGGATGAGCATCGCCGATGTGCTCGACATGACGGTCGAGGACGCGGTCGAGTTCTTCAAGGCGGTGCCGCCGATCCGCGACAAGATGGCGATGCTGGCCGAGGTCGGGCTGGGATACGTCAAGGTTGGGCAACAGGCGACGACGCTGTCGGGCGGTGAGGCGCAGCGGGTGAAGCTGGCCAAGGAACTGGCGCGGCGCGCGACCGGCAACACGCTCTACATCCTCGACGAACCGACGACGGGCCTGCATTTCGAGGATGTGCGCAAATTGCTGGAGGTGCTCCACCAGTTGGTCGAGCAGGGCAACACCGTGGTAGTGATCGAGCATAATCTCGACGTCATCAAGACCGCCGACTGGATATTGGACATGGGGCCGGAAGGCGGCGTCAAGGGCGGCCGTGTAGTGGCGGAAGGCACGCCGGAAACCGTCGCAGCGGTCGAGGGGAGCTTCACCGGGCGATATCTCAAGCCGCTGCTGACACCCAGGGCACAGGCGGCCGAGTGAGTCTCTGGCGAGCGCCGTTCGAAGCTGCGTTGCGGATGTTCGCGACGGTCAGCGAGGCGTTGCGCGCCACCGGTCAGCCCCGCCCGATCCTGGTCGGCGGGGCGGCTGTCGAATATTGGTCGGGCAGCGCCGTTTCCACCGGCGACTTCGATCTGTGCTCGCCTGTGCAGGAGGAGGTGGAAGCGGTTTTGCGGGAGCATGGCTTCATTCGTCCAAGCGGGCCCGGCAACGCGACGCAGGGCTGGATCCATCCCGAACTGGCGCTCGGGTTCGAGGTCGTGGGCCGCGTCCCACTTGACGGGCTGGTTCCGCGCGAACGGATCATGCTGATCGACGATTTCGCGCCCGGTTCCTCGTTTGCCATTCTCGGCGTGGAAGACCTGATCGCGGACCGGATGGGGCAATATGCTTCCGGCACCGCACCGGATCGGATCGAACAGGCTCGGTTATTGTACCGGCTTCATTCTTCTCTCGATCGCGCCTATCTTGAACAGCGGATACGGCAGGAAAGTGCAGGTGATCATGGCGTCGACGATCTCGACTGAAGCGGAGGACTGGCCGGGCCCCCGGCTGCGCCATGCCGACATCGCGCAGCAGCTGGCCGAGCGCCGCGCGGCACTTGGCAACCCGGAGCTGCCGCGCAACGCCGGCAGCAATCGGACCGACAGCAAACGCGCGCTCCTCGCGGCGATCGAGGCCGCCGGCGGGCGCTGGTAGCACCGGCGGCGAAACCGCCGTTTCCCGTATAATTTCGGAAGCTCCGTCGCGCCCCGGCATTCGGGCTTGATCGATATCAAGCGAAGGATCCGTCGACATGCGTGCGCTCACCCTCGGCCTCGTCGCCGCCGCTACCCTGGTTACCGGATGCACCGATTACGGCATGGGCGGTCCGCGCTATGCCGATGCCGGCTATGGCCGCTACGACTGGGATCGCCCCGACCCCTCGTACAATGGCTATGACGCCGCACGCTATTACCGCGACGACCGCCGCTATCGCGAACGCCGCCTGTCGCGGAACGACCGGGTCTATGTCGGTCAGGACGGCCGCTATTATTGCCGCCGCAACGACGGCACGACCGGTCTGATCGTCGGCGGCATCGCCGGTGGCGTGCTTGGCACCGCGCTGCGGCCGGGCGGTTCGGGCCTGCTGGGTGCGCTGCTGGGCGGTGCCGCCGGCGCAGCCGGTGGCCAAGCGATCGACCGCAACAACGTCCGCTGCCGCTGACCCGACCGGCGACGTTTCGAACGACATCGGCCCGCCCCTTGCACGGGGGCGGGCCGATACCCATATCCGCTTCGCTACAGTCGCAAATCGATGGTGTCCTGCTTTGCGGCAAGTTCCTTCTTTCCCTGCTGCCTAAGGCACGGGGGTCGGGTGTTTCCGGCGCCCGCAACCTCCGGAAGGAACCTTCATGGCCAATCTCGGCACCGTAAAATTCTTCAACATCGACAAGGGCTATGGCTTCATCGCCCCCGACAATGGCGGCACCGACGCCTTCGTCCATATTTCGGCGGTCGAGCGCGCCGGCATGGTCACGCTGAACCAGAACCAGCGCGTGGGCTATGAGCTGGAAGAAGACCGGCGCGGCCGGGTGAGCGCGGTCAACCTGACCGCCGCAGACTGATTTTCGTGGGGCGGGCGGAGCGATCTCCGCCCGCCCCTTTTGCTTGGAGGATATTCTTGGCCGACACCGCCGAAGCCTATCGTGCCCGCGCCGCCGTGGAGCGCGCCAATGCTGAAGCCGCGACGCTGGACAATGTCCGCGAACGCTGCCGCCGTGCCGAACAGGCATGGACCGAAATGGCCGACCGCGCCGAGCGCACGACCGAACAGCGGCTGATCCGCGAAGCGGCGACCGTCCGCCGGAGCGAAACCATCGGTTGAACCTGTCGCTGTGCCGGTCGTTGGACCGGTGAACAGCGAAGGGATCGACCATGGCCAACCATAAGAAACACAAGCCGAAATCGCGCACCGCAGGCGTTTCGACGCTGCGTACTGTCGCGTTGGCCGCCACCGGCATTGCCGTCGGCCTGTTCGGCGTGCTGCTGGCTCGGCGCAAACCGACCGAAGGCCATGCCGCGCCCGATCTGGCGCTGGACAAGGATCGTCCCGGCCCGACCGACCGCGCGCCTGAAGCCTTCCGTCCCGATCCGACCGCACCGGTTTCCGCTGCCGATCGCGAGGCACTGCGCCCGGCGACCGGCCCGGTGCCGACGATGGTCGAGCCGCGCGGCAGCATGGCGTCGCAGACCGGCGCCTGACCCAGCCGGGCGGCGGATCGATCCGCGATCAGCCGCCCAGCCGTACCCCCAGCCATAAGGTACGGGGCGCGGCCCGTTCGACGACACCGTCCCCACCGATCGCAGTCTCGATCCGCGTGTCGGTCACATTCTCCGCCCGTGCCTCGAACGCCAGCCAGCGAGTCGCCGGCAGCGTGGCGAAAAGATCGAGCGTCGTTGCAGCCGACAGGCGACGCAGATTCGCGTCATCCTCATATTGCCCGGCGACATGGCGCAGCGTTGCGGACGCCTGCCACCGGTCGCGGCGCCAGCCGAGCGTCGCCGATCCGCTATGCGCCGGCGTCTGGGCCGGGCGCAGGCCATCCAGCGCACCCATGTCGCAGACCCGTGCATCGGTATAGGCGTAGGACAGCCGCCCTTCGATCGGTCCGACCCGCCCCGATGCATCCAGTTCAATCCCTTTCACCCGCACATGATCGAGATTCGCGCGGCGCCGGAACACGCCGGCCGCCGACACGAAGCCGACGCCGGGGAAGGTGCCGGGGCCGTTCGCGACCGTCACATTGGCGATGGCATCGCGCAGATCGTTGGCGAAGGCGGTCGCGGCGAAGCGGACGCCGGCTGCCGGCCGCAATTCCACGCCGGCCTCCGCGCCCCATAGCGTTTCGGGGGCAAGCGCGGCATTGGCAGCGGTCGCATCCGCGCCGACCCGAAACGGGCGATAGAGTTCGTTGAGCGTCGGCAACCGCCAGCCGCGATAGCCGGCCAGTCGCAGCGTCAGCGGATCGGCCGGCGTCCAGGCGACGCCCGCGCGTCCGGTCGGCTCCCATCCCTGCCGATCGACGAAGCGCTGATCGGTCAGCGTCGCACCGGTCAGGGCGGCTTCCTGCAACCGGCCATCGCCGATCGCCCAGCGGTCGATCCGGCCACCGGCGCTGAACACGAGATCGCCGCTAGTGACGCTGGCATCGGCGAACAGGCCGGCCGTGGTGTTGCGCCCGCCGGCGACCCGCCGCCGGGTCGGGTTGCCTGCGACATAGGTGTAACGTTCCTGCGTCTCGCCGGTCACCACGCGCAGGTCGCCACCCAGGCGGAGCGACACCCCGCCCCATTCGGGCGCGATCTCCGCTCGGCCGCCGATGCCGGTCGCAGGGACATTATACTGGTCGAGTGTCAGCGCGGTCGACGCCCGCCCCGCCCCGACGCTGGCGAAACGGCTGGCGAAGGCGCGGGTCTGGAGATAACCGAGCAGCGACCAGCCGAGCGGCCCGCGCCCGACTAAGCGGAGGCTGGCATCCGCCCCTTCGCTGCGATTGTCGGTGAAGTCGAGACCCCGGTCGCGGCTGTCGGTGAAGGCCGACACATTGGCCTGCAATTCGGTCATGGGTGCGATCTGCACCACGGCGCGGGCGGCGGCGCTGGCCTGTTCGAACGGTGCGGCACGGTCGGCCGTACCGCGATCCTCGCGCACGATGGGCACGAAGCCGTCGCCACGCGCATAGGCGCCGGACAGGGTGGCGAACCCGCCGCTGCGCACCAATGCCGCCGATCCGCGCGCATCGATCGACGCACGGCTGCCCCCGGCGATCGATGCCGCAAACGGGCTCAGATCACCTGGCCCTGCGCTGTCGAGTTCGATCGTACCCGCCAGCGCTCCCGGACCGGCAACGCCGCTACCCCCGCCACGCGTGACGCGTACCCGGCCCAGCCGATCGGTCGCATAGGCGGGAAAGGCGACCCAGCCGCCGAACGGGTCGGCCTGCGGCACGCCGTCGAGCAGCAGCAGCGCGCGGCTGGAGGCATTGCCGCCGAGGCCGCGGAAGGTGATCCCCTGCGACGTCGGATTGGCGCTGCGGGAATCGGAACGGCGGAATTGCTGGAGCCCGGCGACGTCGCGCAGCACATCCTCTACCCGGCCGCTCGCGGACGACAGGATGCGATCGCGCTCCAGCGTGACGATGTCATAGACCCGGTCGCCCGGCGCATCGGCAAGGCCGCGCCCGGTAACGACGATCTCCGGCGCGTCCTGCGCCGCCGCCACGCCCGGCCACGCGGCCAACACCAACCAGAAACGCTTCACGCCTGTCCCCCAACAGGGACGATCAGACCGTGAAGCTCTCCCCGCACCCGCACGCGCCCTTGGCATTCGGATTGGCGAAGACGAAGCCCGCGGTAAAATCGTCCTCGACCCAGTCCATCGTCGAACCGATGAGGTAGAGGATCGATCCGCCATCGACGAAGAAGGTGCCGCCCGGCGTCTCGATCCGTTCGTCCATCGCATTGGCGGTGGTGACGTAATCGACCGAATAGGCGAGCCCCGAACAGCCTCGGCGCGGGGTCGACAGCTTGACGCCGATTGCTTCCGGGGGCGCCTTCGCCATCAGGTCGGCGACCCGGCGTTCGGCATTGGGCGTCAGGATGATCGCGGCGGGGCGGACGCGCGTGGCCATTACAGCATTCCCAGTTCGAGCTTGGCATCGTCCGACATCTTCTGCGGGTCCCATGGCGGGTCCCAGACGAGATTGACGTCGGCGGTCGACACGCCCGGCACCGCCGACACGCGCAGTTCGACCTCGGCCGGCATTGATTCCGCGACCGGACAATGCGGCGTGGTCAGCGTCATCGTCACCGCGACATGGCCGTTGTCCGCCACGTCGACGCCGTAGATCAGCCCTAGGTCGTAGATATTGACCGGAATTTCGGGATCGAAGATTTCCTTGAGCGCGGCGATGACGGCTTCATACACGTCGCCGCCCGGTTCGCCGGTCGATACCGGCTCGGGCTTCTTCGCCAGGAAATCGCCCAGATAGTCGCGGCGGCGTGGTTGGTCCGCGTCGGTCACGCGCGCGCGCGGCGGCGACGTCACGGCGTCGACCTCCTCGACCTGAAAGCTGCGTTCGTCGTTCATCCGAAAATCCTGCTTACCCGTTCCAGTCCGCGCACCAGCGCATCGACATCGGACCGTCCGTTATACACGCCGAAGCTCGCCCGCGCGGTGGCGGGGACGCCCAGCACGTCCATCAGCGGCTGTGCGCAATGATGGCCGGCACGGATCGCGACCCGTTCCTCGTCCAAGATGGTGCCGACATCGTGCGGATGCACCCCCTCCACCACGAAACTGACGATTCCGGCGGCATCGTCCGGCCCGAGCAACCGGACCGAGTTGATCCGGCCGAGTGCGTCGCGGGCAGCGGTGACCAGTGCGGTTTCATGCGCATGGATCGCGTCCAGCCCGATACTGTCGACATAGTCGATCGCGGCGTGGAGCCCGAGCGCACCGATGATATGCGGCGTCCCCGCCTCGAACCGAGCGGGCGGTGGCGCATAGGTGGTGCGCTCGAACGTCACACGATCGATCATCGCGCCGCCGCCCTGCACCGGATGCATCGCTTCGAGCAGTTCGGGGCGGCCCCACAGCACGCCGATACCGGTCGGGCCGTAGAGCTTGTGCCCGGAAAAGACGTAGAAATCGCAGTCGAGCGCGGCGACGTCGACCGCCACGCGCGGCACCGCCTGGCAGCCATCGAGCAGCAGCTTCGCGCCGACCGAATGCGCGATATCCGCAGCCCGCCGCGCGTCGAGGACCGAGCCTAGCACGTTCGACACATGCGCCAGCGATACCAGCTTGTGCTCCGGCTGGATCATCGCCGCCATCGCGTCGAGATCGATCCGCCCGTCCTGCGTCAGCGGCACGACGTCGATCGCCACGCCGATGCGTTCGGCGATCAGCTGCCATGGCACGATGTTCGAATGATGTTCGAGCATCGACAGCAGGATGCGGTCGCCGGCCTTCAAATGCCGTTCGGCCCAGCCTTGAGCGATCAGGTTGATCCCCTCGGTCGCGCCGCGCACGAACACGCATTCCTCCGGCCCGCCGGCGCCGATGAACGATGCCACGCGACGCCGCGCGGCTTCATAGGCGAGCGTCATGTCGGCCGAGCGCTGATACACGCCGCGATGCACGGTGGCGTAGGTCGTATCATAGGCCCGCGTGATCGCGTCGATCACCGCCTGCGGTTTCTGCGAGGTCGCGGCGGTGTCGAGATACGACCAGCCGGCGGGAATCGCCGGAAAGTCGCTCACGCGGTCGAGGGGGGTGGTGCCGCTCAAAGCGCCGCTTCCAGCCATGCATCGGCATCGGCGGCAAAGGCTTCGCGCACCGTCTCGTCGCCGATCCGGTCAAGCGCGTCCGCCACGAAGGCGGTGGTCAGCAATGCCTTGGCCCGCGCTTCGCTCACGCCGCGGCTGCGCAGGTAGAACAGCGCCTTGGCATCGAGTTCGCCGACTGTCGCGCCGTGCGCGCACTTCACGTCGTCGGCAAAGATTTCGAGTTCGGGCTTCAGGTTCACCGTCGCCGTGCGTTGCAGCAGCAGGCCACGCAGCGACTGTTCGCCATCGGTCTTCTGCGCGCCGCGGGCAACCTCGACGCGGGCGGCGAGGCTCGCCTGGCTGCGATCGGCGGCGACCGCGCGCCAGGTCTGGCGGCTGGAGCCGTTCAGGGCAGCGTGGCGGACGGCGACGGCACATTCCTGCCGCTGGTCGTCGCGCGTCAGCAGCGCGCCGCCATAATCGACGAACGCACCGTCCCCATCCAGCGTCAACAGCGCGTCGATGCGGCTGCCCATGCCGCCGGCGCCGAGGAACTGCGATACGAGGCTTGCCGCCTCGCCCACCACCGCTTCGTCGCGGATCGATACGAAGCCGTCCGTTTGTAGCAAGCGGACGCTGCGCATCAGCCGCGCGCCGCGTTCGAGGTCGATCTGCGTCAGGCGATTGGTCCAGCCGTTGCCGACATAGGTCTCGACGACCGACGCGACCGCATCCTCGTCGAGCGTCAGGCGCGCGGGCAGATGGTTCTCCGCCCCGGTCGCGACATGGACGATCTGCACCGTATCAACGATCTCCGCCGCCGACAGGTCGATCGACCAGCCCGCCGCACCGGATGCCTGCACGCCCAGCGGGTGCGCGGTGTCGAGCGTCAACGGGGACAGCGCGACATGACCCGGCGTGCTCCGGTCGGCCGCATAGACGCCGTCGACGAACAGGATGCGCGGGCCGGCGAGGTCGAGCCAATAGCCTTCCGCACTCGCCACCGCGCCCCGCGCCGAAGTAGCAGCTGCGGTCAGCGCGGCAAGATCGGTCCAGCGGAACGCCTCGTCACGGTTTGTGGGAAGAGTGGCCATCAGATCCTCCCCGGCACGGGGAAGGCGACCATGCGCAGCATGGTGGAGGGGGACCTCCACGAACGCAGCATCTGGGGCAATCCCCCTCCACCAGCCTGCGGCTGGTCCCCCTCCCCGCGAGCGGGGAGGATCTGCAAGGTCATCATGCCGCCACCGCTCCATAACCTTCGCGTTCCAGCTCGTGCGCCAGTTCCGGCCCGCCCGAGCGCACGATGCGGCCATCGGCGAGTACATGCACGAAATCCGGCTGCACATAGTCGAGCAGCCGCTGGTAGTGGGTGATGAGGATAACCGCCTTGTCCGGCGAGCGCATGATGCGGTTGATGCCGTCGCCGACGATGCGCAGCGCGTCGATGTCGAGGCCGCTGTCGGTTTCGTCGAGAATGGCGAGCTTGGGGTCGAGGATGCCCATCTGCACCATCTCGTTGCGCTTCTTCTCGCCGCCCGAAAAGCCGACATTCACCGGCCGCTTCAGCATGTCCATGTCCATGCCGAGGCCGTCCGCCTGGGCACGGGCGAGCTTCAGGAATTCGGCGCCCGACAGCGGCTTTTCGTCGCGGGCGCGGCGCTGGCTGTTCAGGCTTTCGCGCAGAAACTGGACGTTCGACACGCCGGGAATCTCGACCGGATACTGGAAGCCGAGGAACAGGCCGGCGGCGGCGCGGGCATCGGCCTCCATCTCCAGCAGGTCCTCACCCGCGAAGGTCACGCTGCCCTCGGTCACTTCATAGCCGGGACGCCCGCCCAGCACATAGCCGAGCGTCGACTTGCCCGCGCCGTTCGGCCCCATGATAGCATGGACCTCGCCCGCATTGACGCTGAGCGAGAGGCCCTTGAGGATTTCCTTGCCGTCGATTTCGGCGTGGAGATTGTCGATCTTCAGCATGTTCCGTCCTGTTCGTGCGGGGTCAGGCCCGCAGATCCAAATCTTACGGCGTCTCGCCCGCGACCGGTTCGGTGCCGAACTCGGCCTCGGCGGCGTCCGGGTTGGTCAGCACCGCCTTCATCGACGCATCGATCTTGTCGAGCATCGGGCCATGCGCCTTAGCGACCTTCGCCCGCACCGGTGCGCACGCCTTGGCCGCGTCGTCGAAAATCGCGACGCGGGCCGCGGCCTCGGTCGGCGGCTTCTCCATGCGCGCGTCCGCATTGATCCGCTCCGACAGGCAGTCGGCATAGGGCGCGGTCGGCGCGACCGCCTGCAGCGCGAGCAGCAGCGCGATCACCCCACCGACCCTTCAAGCGAAATGCCGAGCAGCTTCTGCGCCTCGACCGCGAACTCCATCGGCAGCTGCTGCAGGACTTCGCGGGCGAAGCCGTTGACGATCAGCGCGACCGCCGCTTCCGAATCCAGCCCACGCTGCATCGCGTAGAACATCTGATCCTCGGAAATCTTCGACGTCGTCGCCTCATGCTCGATCTGGGCCGAGGGGTTCTTGACCTCGATGTACGGCACGGTGTGCGCGCCGCACTGGTCGCCGAGCAGCAGGCTGTCGCACTGGGTAAAGTTGCGCACGCCCTCCGCCGAAGGACCGACGCGCACCAACCCGCGATAGGTATTGTCGCTGCGCCCGGCGCTGATCCCCTTCGACACGATGGTCGAGCGCGACCCCTTGCCCAGATGAATCATCTTGGTGCCGGTATCGGCCTGCTGGCGATTGTTCGTCACCGCGACCGAATAGAATTCGCCGACCGAGTTCTCACCCGCCAGCACACAGGACGGATATTTCCAGGTGATCGCGGAGCCAGTCTCGACCTGCGTCCACGACACCTTGCTGTTCCTGCCCTGACACAAGGCGCGCTTGGTCACGAAATTATAGATGCCGCCCTTCCCGTTCTCGTCGCCGGGATACCAGTTCTGAACGGTCGAATATTTGATCTCGGCATCGTCGAGCGCGACCAGCTCGACCACCGCCGCGTGCAGCTGGTTCTCGTCGCGCATCGGCGCGGTGCAGCCTTCGAGATAGCTGACGTAAGAGCCCTTGTCGGCGACGATCAGCGTCCGTTCGAACTGACCGGTATTCTCGGCGTTGATCCGGAAATAGGTCGACAGCTCCATCGGGCAGCGCACGCCCTCCGGAATGTAGACGAAGGTGCCGTCCGAGAAGACCGCGCTGTTCAGAGTCGCGAAGAAATTGTCCCGTTGCGGAACGACCTTGCCCAGCCACTTGCGGACCAGCTCGGGATATTCGCGGATCGCCTCGCTGATCGAGCGGAAGATGACGCCGGCGGCTTCGAGTTCCTTGCGGAAGGTCGTCGCCACCGACACGCTGTCGAACACGGCATCGACCGCAACCTTGCGCGACCCTTCGACCCCGGCGAGCACCTTCTGCTCCTCGATCGGGATGCCGAGCTTTTCATAGACGCGCAGGATTTCGGGATCGACCTCGTCCAACGACGACAGCGAGGGCTTCTTCTTCGGCTCCGCGTAATAGTACGCGTCCTGATAGTCGATCGGATCGAGGTTCAGCTTGGCCCAGTCGGGCGCCTCCATCGTCTGCCACAGGCGAAACGCCTTCAGCCGCCAGTCGAGCATCCATTCGGGCTCGCCCTTCTTGGCGCTGATATAGCGGACGGTGTCCTCGCTCAGCCCCTTGGGCGCGAAGTCCTGTTCGATGTCCGAGGAGAAACCCCACTCGTACTTCTTGTTCGCGGCGGCGAGCGCCTCGGCATTCTTGGTGGCCATCACACTACCTCTTGGGGCATCGCCCCGGTGTTCGCGAGTTGGGCGAGCGTCACGCCCGCCAGAGCGCCCCGGACCACGGCGTTGACCGTGCCGGCATGGGGGCGGATCATGCAGTTCGTCTCCACCGCGCAATCATGCCGCGCGGCGTCGACGCAGGTGGTGAGCGCGATCGGCCCCTCGATCGCCTCGATGATTTGCGCCAGGTCGATCGCCTGCGGGGCGCGGGCAAGGCGGAAACCGCCGCCGGTGCCGCGCCCGGTTTCGATCAGCCCGGCGGCGGACAGGCGGCTGACCAGCTTCTGCACCGTCGGCAGCGGCAGGCCGGTTTCCTCCGCCAGCACGGTCGCCGTCACGCGCGCATCGCCGCCCCGCCGCGCGGTGGCGGCGAGCAGGACGACGGCATAGTCGGCAAGGCTGGAAAGGCGCATGGATTCCTTAATCGGATCATTCCGGTCGGATTGGCATGTGGTCGCGCGGGGGCGTGAGGTCAACCGGGTTTCTGTCGATCGTTGTGATCGATTGTTTGGGGGCTCGAGGATTTGGTTTCGCGCGAAGGTGCGAAGAGAAGAAGGAAGAATGGTTCGCGCAGAGGCGCGGAGGCGCGGAGGAGTTGCGCCCGCGGATCGGTCAGCTGCGCCAGCGGCCTTCATCCTGTTGGTTGCCGCAAGTATGAAGGTCTCGCTGACGCGAGACGGGGTGGCGAGCGAACCTCCTCCGCGCCTCTGCGCGAACCACTCTCTTCTTCGCGCCTTCGCGCCTTCGCGTGAAACCGAATCTTCCTTCCGTCGCCGCTGAACGATAGAGCGCCGCATATGGCCTGGTATCACCCGCTTCTCTTCGCCCTCGACGCCGAACGCGCGCATTCGTTGACGATCGCCACGCTGGAGGCGTGGGGGAAAGCCGGCGCACCGCTCGCCCCCCGCACCGACGACAAACACGCGGTGACGGTGGCGGGCATTCGCTTCCCCAATCCGGTCGGGCTGGCGGCAGGGGTCGACAAGGATGCGCGGGCGGTCGCCGGGTTCCTGGGGTTAGGCTTCGGATTCGTCGAGGTCGGCACGCTGACCCCCCAGCCGCAGCCGGGCAATCCCAAGCCGCGCATCTTCCGCCTGCCCGAGGACCGGGGCGTGGTGAACCGGCTCGGCTTCAACAATGGCGGGATCGACGCGGCGCTGGCACGGGTCGCGGCGCTCACCCCCCGCCCCGGCATCATCGGCATCAATGTCGGCGCGAACAAGGATTCGACCGACCGCATCGCCGATTACGGGACGGCGGTCGCCAAGGCTGCGCCGCTCGCCGATTATGTCACGATAAACATTTCCAGCCCGAACACGCCGGGCCTGCGCGACCTGCAATCGCAGCCCGAGTTGGGGCAGTTGATCGCCGCGAGCGACGCCGCGCGCCATGTCGGTGGCAAGCGCGTACCACTGTTCCTGAAGGTCGCGCCCGACCTGTCGCGCGAGGGACTGGAGGTCGCGATCCGCGCGGCGGTCGATGGCGGGATCGATGCGCTGATCGTGTCTAACACCACCATCTCGCGCCCCGATACGCTGCGGTCGGCGAATGCGAAAGAGACCGGGGGGCTGTCGGGCGCGCCGCTCGCCCCCTTGGCACTCGCCAAGCTGGTCGAGGCGCGCGAGATTGCGGACGGTGCGATCCCCCTGATTTCGGCCGGCGGTGTCGGATCGGCGGACGAAGCGCGGCGGCGGCTCGACGCCGGGGCCAGCCTCGTCCAGCTCTATAGCGCTTTGGTCTATGAAGGCCCCGGCCTCGCCCGGCGGATCGTCGACGGATTGTGATCCGGCTGTTCCGTTCGCTGCTCGCCAATGCCGGGTTCGGCCGGCGGGTCGTCGCCTGCATCGGTGCGGGCATCGGCATCGCGCTGACCATGGTCGTCTGCGCGCAGGTGCCGTGGATCGAGGGCGACCTGCCGATCATCGTCGCGCCGCTGGGGGCATCGGCGGTGCTGGTGTTCGCGGTGCCGGCCAGTCCGCTCGCCCAGCCTTGGCCGGTGGTCGGCGGCAACATCCTGTCGACGCTGGTCGGTGTCGCGGTGTTCCAGGCGATCCCGAATGTGACGATCGCCGCCGGGGTCGCGGTGGGCCTCGCCATTCTCCTCATGTCGCTGTGCCGCTGCCTGCATCCGCCGGGCGGGGCGGCGGCGCTGACGGCGGTGATCGGCAGTGCGGGCATCCATGATGCGGGCTATGCCTTCGCCTTCGCGCCGGTCGGGATCAATTCGATCGCGCTGGTGTCGATCGGCATCTTCTATCACCGCATGACCGCACTCAGCTATCCGCACCAGCCGGCGACCCCCGCCGCGATTCAGGCGGCAGTGGAGCCGGGCGGGGTCCGGCTGGAGGATATCGACGCCGCGCTGGCGGAGACGCCGGACGCGTTCGATATCGCGCGGGAGGATTTGACGCTGCTGCTCGAACGGGCCGAACATTTCGCGACGGTTCGGCGGAAGAAGTAAGGGGTTCGCGCAGAGGCGCGGAGACGCGGAGGGGTTGCGTTCGCGGATCGGTCAGCCGCGCCAGCGGCCTTCATGCTGCTGGCTTCCGGAAGAGCGAAGGTCTGGCTGACGCGAGACGGAGCCGCAAATGCACCTCCTCCGCGTCTCCGCGCCTCTGCGCGAACCCCTCGTCCTTCTTCTTCGTACCTTCGCGCCTTCGCGCGAACCAACCTTCTACTCCACGATCACTTTACCCTCACGCCGCGGATCGACACCCCCATCGACCTTCCCGTCGCGGATGATGACCCCGTGCAGCCCCGAATCCTCGCCCTGCCCCGGCTGCAACCGGACACCCCGTGCCGCCAGCCCGCTCAGGATTTCCGGCGAGAACTTCGTCACCTCCCCCTGAAAACTGCTGCCCCGCGCGACGAGGTTGGGGAGCGCCAGCGCCTGCTGCATGGTCAGCTTCCATTCGACCGCACCGACCAGCGACTTGCCGACATAGGCGAGGATCGCATTGCCGCCCGCCGATCCCAGCGCCCCGGCGAACTTGCCCTGCCGGTCGATCATCACCAGCGGCGTCATCGACGACCGCGGCCGCTTGCCCGGTGCCACCGCATTGGCCGCAGGCCGGCCCTGCGCATCGCGCGGTGAAAAGGCGAAGTCGGTCATCTGGTTGTTCAGGAAGAAGCCGTCGACCATCCGCCCGGTGCCGAAGAAGCTCTCGACCGTGGTCGTCATCGACACGACATTGCCCTGCGCATCACCGACGATGAAATGCGACGTGCCCGCCGGCTCGCGCGTCGTGTCCGCCGCCGCCGTCACCACCCCGGCCGGCACGCCCGCCGCCGGGGCGGGTCCGGCGAACGGGCCAATCAGCTTCGCCCGCTCGGCGATATAGGCCGGGGCGAGCAGCCCTGCGACCGGCACGTTCACGAACTTGGGATCGCCGACATACAGGTCGCGATCGGCATACATCAGCCGGCTCGCCTCGGCGAAGAGATACCAGCTCTGCGGGTCGTTCGGCCCGCGCTTGTCGATATCGGTGCGGCCGAGGATCGCGAGCAGCTCGAGCAGCCCCACCCCGCTCGACGGCGGCGGCGGCGTGCAGACGATGTACGCGCGCCAGTTGCCGCACAGCGGATCGCGCTTCACCGCGCGATAGGCGGCGAGGTCGGCAAGCGTCATCGTGCCGGGCAGGCTGCCGCTGGTGGTCTTCGCCACGATCCGCTCGGCGGTCTTGCCGGTGTACAGCGCGTCCGGCCCCTGCTTGGCCAGCCGCTTCAGGAAATCGGCATAGTCGCCATTCCTGATCCGGTCGCCGGTGGTGGCGAGCGCCCCGCCCTTGCCCTTGAAGTAACGGCGGACATCCTCCGCCTGCAACTGCGGCGACTTGCCGCCCAGGAACCGACCGAGCCGGGGCGAGATCACGAACCCCTTGCGCGCGACCTCTTCCGCATCGTCGAACAACTGGTTCCAGGCGAGCGTGCCATGGTCGGCATGCGCCTGCCCCAGCATCCTGACCGCGCCCGGCACCCCGGTCGCCCGCCCGCTCAGCACCGCCTGCGCAAAGGGCAGCGGCTGGCCATCGGCGCCCATCAGCATGGTCGGCGTGGCGCCGGCGGGCGCAACCTCGCGCCCGTCATAGATTTCGACCTTGCCGGTCTTCGCGTTGAAATAGGTCAGGAACGCGCCGCCACCGAGGCCGGAGCTTTGCGGTTCGACCAGCGACAGCATCGCCTGAACCGCGATCGCCGCGTCGACCGCGCTGCCGCCCTTGCGCAGCACCGCCATCCCCGCCTCGCTGGCGATCGGGTTGGCCGAGATCACGAACTTCTGCGCCTGTCCCGCCGGCGCGGTCGGCGGCGCCTGTGTCGCAGACGTCGCCACCTCCTTCTTCCCGAAGGGCAGGACGTTGCAGCCCCCCAGCGTGACGGTGGCGAGCGCGGCGACGGTGGTGGCGAACATCTTCATGACCGCCTGTCTAACCAACGCGGTCGCCCCCGTCACCCGCTGTCGAACGTTGCCGTACCGGTTCCGCCTGCCTACACCCGGCGACAGGAGAAGGATAAGCAATGGCCCGGCAACTGGAACGATTCCCCAATCTGGTCGCGATGTTCTTTACGCGGGCGGCCGAACGCGGCGACGCGCCGTTCCTGTGGAGCAAACAGGCGGGCGCATGGCAGTCGATCAGCTGGGCCGATGCCGCGCGACAGGTCGCCAGCCTCGCCACGGCGCTCAAGGCGATCGGGCTGAAGCGCGGGGACCGGGTGATGCTGGTCAGCGAGAACCGGCCCGAATGGTGCATCTCCGACCTGGCGATCATGGCGGCCGGCTGCGTGACCGTGCCGACCTACGTCACCAATACCGTGCGCGACCATGGCCATATCATCGAGAATTCGGGCGCCTGCGCGATCATCGTGTCGACCGAAAAGCTGGCGCGCACCGTCCTCCCCGCCGCGCTGCGCACCACCCAGTCGTCCGAAAAGATCATCATGATCGAACGGATGAAGACCGCGCAGCAGGGCAGCCTCGAATTCCACGACTGGCACGACCTGATCGCCCGGCACCCCGCCGACCCGGCGAGCGTCGCGGCGCAGGCCGATTTCACCCGCGACGACCTCGCCTGCATCATCTACACCTCGGGCACCGGCGGGTCCCCGCGTGGGGTCATGCAGCATCACGGCGCGATCCTGCACAACGTCAATGGCTGCTGCACCGTCATCTCGGAGGATTTCGGCTGGGACGACGAGGTGTTCCTGTCGTTCCTCCCCCTCAGCCACGCCTATGAACATACCGGCGGCCAGCACTTCCCGATCGCGCTGGGCGGGCAGATTTACTATAGCGAAGGCCTCGACAAGCTCGCCAGCAATATCGAGGAAGTCCGCCCGACGATCATGGTCGTCGTCCCCCGCCTGTTCGAGGTATTGCGCACCCGCATTACCAAGGCGGTGCAGAAACAGGGCCGCGTATCGTCGTGGCTGCTCGACCGCGCCGTCACGATCGGGGGCAAGGAGAACGGCCCCACCCTGCTCGACCGGCCGACCAAGCTGCTGGTCGACACGCTGCTCAAACCCAAGGTCGGCAAGCGCTTCGGCGGGCGGTTGAAGGCGATGGTGTCGGGCGGCGCCCCGCTCAACCCGGAAGTCGGCGGGTTCTTCCAGTCGCTCGGCCTGTGCTTCCTGCAAGGCTATGGCCAGACCGAGGCGGCGCCGGTCATCTCGTGCAACCGCCCGGCGGCGGGGATCAAGATGGACACGGTGGGTCCGCCGCTCGCCGAGACCGAGGTCCGCATCGCCGAGGACGGCGAAATCCTGGTGCGCGGCGAACTGGTCATGCACGGCTATTGGCGCAACGAGGCGGAAACGGCGCGCGTGCTCAAGGACGGCTGGCTGCACACCGGCGATATCGGCGAGATCGACGCCAAGGGCCGCATCCGCATCACCGACCGCAAGAAGGATATCATCGTCAACGACAAGGGCGACAATGTCGCGCCGCAAAAGGTCGAGGGGATGCTGACCCTGCAGAACGAGATCGCGCAGGCGATGATCGCGGGCGACCGGCGCCCCTATATGGTCGCGGTGATCGTGCCCGACGCCGAATGGACCCAGCAATTCTGTGCGAAGGGCGGAGCACGCTGCGACTTCGCGAAGCTGCGCGAGGACAGCGACTATCGCGCGGCGCTCGGCGCGGCGGTGGAGCGGGTCAACAAGGACCTGTCGGTCACCGAACGCATCCGCCGCTTCATCATCGCCGACGAACCCTTCACCATCGAGAACCAGCAGCTGACGCCCAGCCTGAAGATCCGGCGGCATGTGTTGAAAGAGGTGTATGGCGAGCGGCTGGACGCGCTGTACCGAAATTGATCGCGGCCGACGAGCCTGTGGCGTCGCAATACGGACGGCCGACGTGACGCATCCCAGCGGCTCGATCTGCGTTAATCGGCTGCGTCATCGAACGACGACATAGAGAAGGTGGAAGATGCGCCATGCAGCCGAAGTGCGCCTTGCCGGATCCGTGGGCCGGGGCGGGCTTAATCGCTGGCCCGATGTGGCCGCCGTACAGCAATTGCTCAACGAACATCTACCCTCCGGCGTCCGGCCGCTGGTGATCGATGGCGATGCCGGTCCACTTACCGTAGATCTCATTGCCCGCTGGCAACGCCGCCACGGCATCGTGCGCCAGCCCGATGGTCGCGTCGATCCGGGTGGGCCAACACTGCGTGCGCTCAACGGCGCCAGGCGCGTGCACAGCATTCCCCGGGCTGAAGTACGCAAGGCACCGCCACCTGTTGCACCCCCTGTTTCGCGTCGTCCTCCACGCACGCCTGGGCCGGCGGTCCCAGTTACCCGCGCAACGCCACCGACTCCCGATACCATGGCCGCGCGCGGGCGCACGCCACCCGATGCGGTAATCCGTGCCGCCAGGCCTCTCAGACACGTTGGGGCATCCCCGCTTCCGTCACGCTAGCCCAATGGGCCTTGGAAAGCGCATGGGGCAGCCGAATGCCTCCCGGCAGCAACAATCCCTTCGGCATCAAGGCCAGGCGTGGTGAACCATCGGTCAGCACCGGCACCGAAGAAGTCATCAACGGCCAGCGCGTCCGCATCCGCGCTGGATTTCGCGCCTTTGCCTCGATCGCGGACGCATTCGATCACCATGGCAGGTTGCTCGCGACCGGTCGCCCCTATCGTAACGCGCGAGCGACCCTGCCCGACCCGAACGCCTTCGCGGATGCGCTGACCGGCGTCTATGCAACCGATCCAGGCTATGGTCGGAAGCTGAAGTCTCTGATGAACAGCAACAACTTCTATCGATTTAACGTGCGGTAAGGCCGTCCCTGGAACGGTTCTCCCCGTCTGGCCTATGCGGCGCTGAAGCACTTCGACAGGCGCGCGACGACCGGCGCCCATTGGCGTTGCGCCGCTGCGGGGTAGCGCAACTCCATCGTGCTGAACGTACCGTGGGCAAGCATCGATTTTAGATAGAATATCTGACCATTCTGACGTCCCGACAGCACATACCAGTTCGGACGCGTCACGGCATAGCTCACCTGCCCGTTTTGGGTCAGCCGTTTGCGATCCTCGGCCGCGCTCGAGGCAACCGTGTCGTTCAGCGCGTTATTGCTGCCCCAAACGCGCAAGACGGCACCACCCGCGCCGTTGAAGCGGCGCCCATCGCCGTTCGGGGCCTCTGCAGCCGGCCGAAGCAGTCCGGCTGGATAGCAGACGCGATAGCCGTAGCGCGCATTCACATAAGTCGGCCACTGCCCAGCCGCGTGGACACCGGTTGCGACTGCCGGCAAACCACCGGCTACGCCAGACACCAACATAGCCGAAGCCAGCACAACCGCCCGAACCGTTCCCGATACAGATCGCATCCATCCACCTCCGATTCCACGCTTGTCATACGTGTAGGGCCTGTACCAGGCGTGAAGCGCAGTTCCGGTTACCATTCCAACGCCGGCATCCTGAGCAGTTGCGAGGTAACGCAGGTCGGCGTTGCCCGATCCCAGACAACGGTCGCAAAGGTGGCAGGAAAGTTTGGAACCCCAATGACGGGGAAAAAAACGTTGCCGTCACAGGCAGACGCCAGGACGTCGCGCATAGCTATTCACCGTTGAACCGGCGATACCCTATCCCATATCGCCCGCTTCCGAACCTGCACCAAAACAAGGAGCGTGCCGGTGCCCCCGATCCGCAGCCCTGCCCTGTCCATCCCGCGCTCGCGCTGGGTGGCTTTGCGATCGGGACGACCGAGTTCGCAACGATGAACCTCGTGCCGTTCTTCGCGCCGGGCCTCGGCATTTGCGAGCTGACGGCGGGATATGTCATCAGCGCCTATGCGCTAGGCGTCGTGGTCGACGACAACCGCCGCATCCGAAACCGGACGTGAAGCGGCTGGCCCGGACGCTCGCGATCGGGGCGCTGGTCATGGCAGGGTCGCCCGGCTGTTCGAAGAGCACGGCAGATATGGTCGAAGGCGCACGGAACGACGTCGCCACGTTGCGAAAGCTCGTCACGCTGCAACCCGTGCCGGTCGAGGCGCGGTGGTCGCTCGACCCCGTCGGCAGGGACGACGGCTTCGGCCCGACCGACCGGGCGTTGTGGGTCGTAGTCCGCTATTCCGAGGGCGATGCCGCCAAGATCGCCCGCGCGCTCGAATCGGCCCCGGCAACGCAGCCGGTCACGGTCGCCGCGCCGCCCGCGTGGCTGCTGGCCGATATCGATCTCGCCCGGCACCGGCGGGGTAAGGACTATGTCTTCGACCGCTCCGTGTCGGACGGACGGCCGTTCGCATCGGACCTGTACTCTACCGGCTTTGCGATGCTGCTGCCGGACCGCCGCGTCCTGATCCACTTCGCGTCGCGGTAGCGCGCAGCGGCGACCAGGCCGAAGCTTGCTGCCGATCCGCCCGAACCAGCGCGTCGCCCCAGCAAAAGCTAGTTCCTCAAGCGGCTCCTGCCCCAAGCATAACCGGGAGATCCCAGCCTTCGCGGGGATGACGGTTGGGGCGAACACGACAGTGCCGGCATTCGGCAGCGCCCTTTGCCACCGCATAGCTATTCATTGTTGAACTGCCCCGACCCCTTCCCATATGGCGCGCTTCGAATGCTGCGTTGCAGCAAGGAGCGTGCCTGTGACCCCGACCCGTAGCCCTGCCCTCGTCCATCTCGCGCTCGCGCTGGGTGGCTTTGCGATCGGGACGACCGAGTTCGCGACGATGAGCCTCGTGCCGTTCTTCGCCCCCGGCCTCGGCATCGACGAGCCGACGGCGGGGCATGTCATCAGCGCCTATGCGCTGGGCGTAGTCGTCGGCGCCCCGCTGCTGGCGGTGATGACCGCGCGGATGGCGCGGCGGACGGTGCTGATCGCGCTGATGGCGTGCTTCGGTATCGCCAATGCGGCGAGCGCGCTGGCCCCGACCTATGAGGCGATGCTGGTCGCGCGCTTCTTCAGCGGGTTGCCGCATGGCGCCTATTTCGGGATTGCCGCTTTGGTCGCCGCATCGCTGGTCCCCCCGGAGAAGCGGACCCAGGCGATCGGGCGGGTGATGCTGGGGCTGACCGTCGCGACGATCGTCGGCGTGCCGCTGGCCAATGCGCTGGGGCAGGCGCTGGGCTGGCGTTGGGGCTTCGGCGTAGTCGCGGTGCTGGCGGCGGCGACGATGGCGATGGTCGCCTGGGCCGCGCCGCATGACCGGCCGGACGTACAAGCCAGCCCGCTGGCCGAGCTGGGCGTGCTGAAATCAGGGCAGTTGTGGCTGACGCTCGGCATCGGCGCGATCGGCTTTGGCGGGATGTTCGCGGTGTACACCTATCTTGCCTCGACGCTGATCGAGGTGACCGGCGCCGCGCCGGCGATGGTACCGGTGGTGCTGGCAGTATTCGGCGCGGGCATGACCTTCGGCAATCTGGTCGTGCCGCGCTTCGCCGACCGCGCGCTGATGCCGACCGCCGGCAGCCTGCTGCTATGGAGCGCGGGGACGCTGGCGCTCTATCCGCTCGCGGCGGGGCAGCTATGGTCGATGCTGGCGATCGTGTTCCTGATCGGTATCGGTGGGGCACTCGGCACCGTGCTCCAGACGCGGCTGATGGACATCGCGCAGCAGGGGCAGAGTCTGGCGGCGTCGCTCAACCACTCGGCGTTCAACACCGCCAACGCCATCGGGCCATGGGCCGGCGGACTGGCGATCGCGGCCGGCTATGGCTGGACCTCGACGGGGATCGTCGGCGCCGGGCTGGCGCTGGGCGGGTTTGCGATCTGGGGGCTCGCGGTGCTGGCAGGCGCACCGGTTCGTCAGGTTGTGGAGGCGTAGAAGCAGGTAGGGGTTCGCGCGGAGGCGCGGAGACGCGAAGGGGTTGCGCCTTGTGCCAGCGTTCCCCGCGTCAGCGGCCTCACTATCAGCCTATCCGGTCACGCAAGGTCTCCCGTTCGCGAGCGCTTCGCCCGGAACGCAACCCCTCCGCGTCTCCGCGCTTCCGCGCGAACCCCTACCTTCTTTCTAAAAGTCAGGGGCGTCCGCCACCGGTTCGTGCGCGGACACCCCCCTCCACCATCCTCCGGATGGTCCCCCTCCCCGTTCCGGGGAGGAGCCTTACTTCTTCTCCGGCAGCACCTGCATCGACCAGTCCTTGGCCGGCACCAGATATTTTGCGGCCAGTGCCTGCAACTCGGCCGGGGTCGTTGCGCGGATGTCGTTGATGATGCCCGGGATCGCCGCCAGTCGCGCGGGGTCGCGGGTGCCGCCCTGGGTCTGGTTCATCCAGAACATGTTGCCGCTCGACATGCGGGCGATCATCTGGATCACCGGCAGCTTGGCGCGGTCCAGTTCGTCCTCGGGCACCGGCGTCTTGACCAGATCGGCGGCCAGTTCGCGGGCGAGGTCGAAGAAGAAGCCGGTCTTGTCCGGCGGCACCATGCCGATCGCCATGATCCGCCCGCCGCCGGGCAGGCCGACCGGCCAGCCATTGTCGACATTCGGCGAATAGCTGACGCCTGCCTGGCTGCGCAGGCGATCGAGCAGCCGGTCGCGGAACACGGCGGCCAGCACCTCCAGCTTGCGGCTTTCGGTCAGGCCCGCGCTGCCCGCACCGGTCGGCCATGCAATGGCGGCGGCGGCCTGGTTGGGTTGGCCGCTATGGGTGCGGGTGACAGGTGTCGCGACATGCGCCGGAAAACGGACCGGCGGCGGCGGGGTGTTCGCGGCGGGACGTGGCGCCATCGCACCGATGGTCGCGGCAACCGCGTCGATCGCCGGCTGCTGCTGCACGTCGCCGAACACCTGCACCTCGATCGGACCAGAGGCGAGCAGCGGCGCCCAAAGCGCCTTGAACGCCGCCGGGGTCAGCGCCTCGATCTCCTTGCGGTCGGGCGTGCCCCAGCGCGGGTCGTTATCGTGGAGCAGCGCGTCGAGGTCGCGCGCCATCACGCCGTCGGGCGAGGCGCCCAGCGCATCATAGCTCGCCAGCATCACCGCCCGCGCGCGGGCGACGGGCGCGGGGTCCCATGCCGGCGATTGCAGCTTCGCCGCGATCAGCTTGAGCTGGTCGGCGAGGTCGGCGGCGGTGGTGATCCCCGACAGGCTGAACGCGTCGTCGTCGATCCCGAAGGACAGCCCGATCTGCCGCCCGCCGGTCAGCCGGTCGAGCTCCTCCTGCCCCAGTACGCCCTTCGGCGTCTGGATGCCCGACGCCACCAGCGCGAGGTCGGCGGCGAAAGCGGGCGTACGCCGGTCGGCCGGCAGCGCGTTCAGCCCCCGGCCGAACCGGACGCGGACATAGACCTTGCCGGTTTCGGACTCGTTCGGGAACAGCAGCAGCGACGAGCCATTGGCGAAGTCGACGCGCTCGATCGGCGGATCGCTCAGCGCCATGCTGCGCGCGGTGATCGCACCCGGCTTGCCGAGCGAAGGCAGCCGGTCGAAGCCGATCGCCCCCTGCCCGCTGCGCCGGCTCGCGCTGCCGGCGATCTTCTGCGTCAGCGCGGCGGTCAGCTTGGTCTGCGCGGTCGGATCGGGGGTGCGGGTGTTGACGATCGCGCGGGTGGCGGTGCCGGCAAAGACCTTCCTCGTCGCCGCCTGCACGCGTGCCGGGGTGAAGAACTTCTTGGTCACCGCCCCTTCGAAGATGCGCAGCGACGTTTCCGGCCCGGCGACGGTTTCGCGAATGTCGGTCGCCGCGATCAGATTGTCGGCGAGCAGCGCGCCCGCCGTCACCGGCGCAGTGCGCACCTCATTCTCCATGCCCGCGCGGATTTCGGCGACCTCGCGGTCGATCTCCGCCTGGGTAGGCGCAGTGCGCATCGCGTCGGCGATCGACTGACGCACGTCGCGCAGCGCCGCCGCCCAGTCGTCGCCCAGCGGCAGGATCGACAGCTGGGTGATGTTGGCCGATCGCGACACGTCGTCGAGGTTCGCTCCGGCCGAGATATAGCTGCCCCCGGCACGCGCGCGACTTTCCAGCCGGCGGTTGAGGATGCGGAGCGCAATCTGGTCGATCATGCGTTCCTGGTTGAACAGGATCGTGTCGTCACCGACCGTCCACGGTCGCAGCACCGCCATCTGGACGAGCGTCGGCATGGTCGGTTCGCTCACCGCCGCCGCCACCGGCTCGCCCGCCTTGGGCGATCCGAACTTCGGCTCGGCCGGCGACGGGCCGTTGCCCTGCCAGCCTGCGAAATGCTTCTTCACCATCGCTTCGAGGATGGCGGGATCGGCGTCACCGGCGATGACGATGATCGCGCGATCGGGACGATACCAGCGGTCGTGGAACGCCTTCACGCTGGCGGCGGTCGCCGCCTGCAACGTGTCGACATTGCCGATCGGCGAGCGGTCGGACAGCGGCTGCCCGGCGAAGAACAGCGCGCGCACCGCATCGCCGAAGCGGACCTGGGGCCCGGGCTGTTCGCGCTGTTCGGACAGCACCACCGGCCGTTCCGCGTCGAGCGCCGCCTGGGTCAGCGTCGGTTCGGCCATCATCCCCGACAGGATCTTCATGCTCTCGTCCAACCCGGCGGGCGTAGCGGAGGGCAGGTCGAGCTTGTAGACCGTCTGGGTAAAGCTGGTCGACGCATTGCTGTCGGAGCCGAAAGTGACGCCCAGACGCTGCCACACCCGCTTCGATTCCCCATCGGGCACATGGACCGACCCGCGGAAGGTCAGATGTTCGATCAGGTGCGCGAAGCCGCGCTCGCTGTCGGTTTCCATCAGCGATCCGGTGCCGATCGCGACGCGGATCGCGACCTGCCCCGGCGGCACGCCATTCTTGCGCACCGCATATTTGAGGCCGTTGGACAGCACGCCATAGGTCCATGACCGGTCGGGCGGAATGTCGCTGCCCTTGAACAGCCACGGCGTGTCCGGCCCCTGCGCCACCGGCTCCAGCGGTGGAAGCTGGCGCGCGGGGGCCGGCGATGCGGGCGCGGGCGATGCGGGCGGGGTCTGCGCAGCGAGCGGCGCGGCGATCAGGGCCAGGGTCGTGAACGCACCCGTGGCCAGACGAAACGAAGATGCCATGGGCGGCAGGTGTAGCGTCGTTGCAACGGCCCGACCAGTATCGACAGCGCGCTGCAAATATAAAGGCGAAACGCGCCTCTGGTTCAGCCCCGGCTCAGCTTGGCCTCAACGCTCCTCGCGACGCAGATACAGGTACGAATCGTCGAACTCGGCCAGCGCGGTCAGCCCGGCAAGATCATGGATCGTCACCCGCCGCCCGCGAAAATCCATCAGCCCGCGTTCGCGCAGGTCGCGCAGCGTGCGGTTGACATGGACCGGGGTAAGGCCGGTGCAGTCGGACAGGTCGGACTGGGTCAGCGGCAGGGAGAAGCCGTCATCGTCCGCCTGCCCGATCAGGCCCAGCCGCACGCGCAACTCGCACATCAGGTGGGCGATCCGCTGGATCGCGCTGCGCCGGCCGAGCGACAATTCCCATTCGCGGTGGATCGCGGCATCGAGCGCGGTCAGGAACCAGTAGACCCGCGCCAGATGCGGCTGGGTCTCGGTAATCTCGGTCAGCTTGGCATGCGGCACCAGCACGACGCGGCACGGGGTCAGCGCCATGACATTATGGTCGAGCTGTTTCAGCGAAAAGCTGTGCAGGTCGAGGAAGTCGCCCGCGACATGCAATTCGGTGATCTGCCGCTCGCCGCCCGGCAGATCCTTGTAGCGGCACATCAACCCGTCGAGCAGCAGCGTGCTCGCGCTCAGCCGCTCGCCGGCGCGGATGCAGGTGACGTGCGCCCGCAATTCGCGCACCTCGCCCAGCGAGGCACGGATGACCTGCTCCTCCTCCTCGGAAATCGTGTCGCGTGCGCGCAGTTTCGCCAGATGCGTCTCGATCACGGGCACGTTCCCCTTCTGCCTTTCCCGGCTCGTACAGGAGCGTAACAATCGTGGCAACGCGCGGGTCGCCACCGCACAACCCAGCGTTTCCGCAACCGCCCTTGATCCCCCGTGCCCATGCCGCCACATGGACGCCATGTTGATCGAAACCGAATCCACGCCCAATCCGGCGACGCTGAAATTCCTGCCCGGGCAGGTCGTGATGGACGCCGGCACGCGCGACTTCGCGTCGCCGGAGGAAGCGGAAGCATCGCCCCTCGCCACGCAGCTGTTCGCGCTGGGCGATGTCGTCGGCGTGTTCTTCGGCCGCGACTTCGTGTCGGTGACCAAGGCGCCGGGCAGCGAATGGGCCGATCTGAAGCCCGATGTGCTGGCGCTGCTGCTCGACCATTTCGGCGGGCGCATGCCGTTGTTCCACGCGACCGGCACCGCCGGCTTCTCGGTTCCGGCCGAGGACGCGGCGTTCACCGACAATCCGGAAGACGCCGACATCGTCGAACAGATCAAGGAACTGATCGAAACCCGCGTCCGTCCGGCGGTGGCGAATGACGGCGGCGACATCGTCTATCGTGGGTTCGACCAGGGCAAGGTCTATCTGCAGCTGCAGGGCGCCTGTTCGGGCTGCCCGTCGTCCAGCGCGACGCTGAAGAACGGGATCGAGCAATTGCTCAAATATTATGTCCCCGAAGTCACGGAGGTTCGTGCAGTCTGATGGCCAAGCTCGACGACCAGGCGCTCGACACGCTGTTCCGCAGCGCGCGCACGTTCAACCACTATACCGATCGGCCGGTCGACGATGCGACGCTGCACGCGATCTGGGACCTGCTGAAATGGGGTCCGACCAGCGCCAACCAGCTGCCGGCGCGGATCGTGTGGTGCACCTCGCCAGAGGCGAAGGACAAGCTGGCCGCCTGCGCCAGCGGGACCAACCCCGACAAGATTCGCGCCGCGCCGGTGACCGCGATCATCGGCATGGACACCGAATTTCACGAACATCTGCCCGAACTGTTCCCGCATACCGATGCGAAGTCGTGGTTCGACGGTAATGCCGAGCTGCGCCAGGCATCGGCTTTTCGCAATTCGTCGTTGCAGGGCGCCTATCTGATCCTCGCGGCACGCGCCCTGGGGCTCGATACCGGGCCGATGTCGGGCTTCGATGCCGGCGCGGTGGACAAGGCGTTCTTTGCCGATACGCCGTCGGTCCACGCCAATTTCATCACGACGCTCGGCTATGGCGATACCGCCAGCCTGCATCCGCGGTCGCCCCGGCCCGATTTCGCCAAGTTCAACCGGATCGCCTGACCCCCTCGTGCGGACGCTGGTCATCGAAACCGCCACCGCCGCCTGCTCGGTCGCGTTGATCGAGGATGGCGCAGTGATCGCGCGCGACCATGTCGTCGTCGGGCGCGGCCATGCCGAACGGCTGGTGCCGATGATCGCCGCCCTGCCCGATCAGGGACGCGCCGACGCGATCCTGGTCGATTGCGGGCCGGGCAGCTTTACCGGCGTGCGCGTCGGGCTGGCGGCGGCGCGCGGGCTGGGCATCGGCTGGGGCGTGCCGGTTACGGGCTATTCGTCGCTGGCGCTGATCGCCGCCGCCGCGCTCGCCGAGCAACCGGGCGACGCGATCGTCGCGGTGCTCGACGGCGGCCATGGCGAGGTGTTTCAGCAGGGGTTCGACGGCGATCTGGTCGCCGATGGACCGGCGGTGTCGCGCAAGCCCGCCGATGCGGTCGCGGCGCTGACGGGTCGCCGCGTCGTCGGACAGGGGCTGGCACGGTTGCGCAGCGTCGACGACAGCCTGCCCGACAGCGACCGCCTGCCCGATGCCGCCGATGCGGTGCTGCTTCCAGCGGCGCAGGCCAGCCTGCCCCCCGCCCCGCTCTATGGTCGTGCGCCCGATGCGGTGCCGAGCGTGCGGGCATGAGCGATACGCGCGTCGCGATCGCGCTGGCCGATGGCACCGCCGCCGATGTCGGCGCGGTCGACCGGGTGATGCAGGCGGCGTTCGATCCGCGCTTTGGGGAGGCATGGACCCCTGCCCAATGCCTCGGCATGTTGTCGTTGCCCGGCGTCTGGCTGACGCTGGCGCATCTGGACGATCGGCTGGTCGGCTTCGCGCTGACGCGGGCGGTGGCCGATGATGCCGAATTGCTGCTGATCGCGGTGCTTCCCGACCAACGCGGGCGCGGGGTCGGACGCGCCCTGCTGCGGCGGGCGATCGACGATGCCGCTGCGCGCGGTGCCGTGCGGCTGTGCCTCGAAATGCGCGCGGGCAACGATGCCACCCGCCTCTATGCCAGCGAAGGCTTCGCCAAATGCGGGGAGCGGCGCAATTATTATGCCGGTCGCGGTGGCGAACGCTTCGACGCACACACCTATGTCCGGCCGATTCCGGGCAAATAACAAAAGATGTTACTTATATTGTTGCGATGACCGCGCGGTAGGCCGATAGCGGTAACGGCCAATTGTAGCGGCTGCGTAACGAGGGAAGATATGGGAATGGACGCGGAGCGTGACGGCACGCTGATCGCTTTGACCGCGGATATCGTCGCGGCACATGTCGGAAACAACAATATCGATGTCGCGGACATCCCGACGCTGATCCACAGCGTCCATGGCGCGCTCGCCAAGCTCGGTTCGCCGGACGAGGCGCCCGCACCGCGCGCGGAACCGGCGGTGCCGGTGCGCTCGTCGGTCAAGCCCGACTATATCGTCTGTCTGGAGGACGGGCGGAAGCTCAAGATGCTCAAGCGGCATCTGATGACCCATTACAACCTGACGCCCGAGCAATATCGCGCGAAGTGGAACCTGCCGGCCGACTATCCGATGGTCGCGCCAAACTATGCCGAACAGCGTCGCTCGCTCGCCAAGCAGATCGGCCTGGGTACGCAACGGCGCAGCGCCTGATCCGGGCGGCACGCGTTTAGCGGCTTTCGCTGGCGCGCCCGGCACGCTAGAACGGCGCGCAACTCTCCCGTCTGGACGTACAGGAATTCATGCCCCGCAAGATCGATCTCGAAGCGCTGTGTCACCAAAAGGGGCTGCGGATCACCGAACAGCGCCGCGTCATCGCGCGCGTCCTGTCCGAAGCCGACGACCATCCCGATGTCGAAAAGGTGTATGAACGCGCATCGGCGATCGATCCGGGCATCTCGATCGCGACCGTGTATCGCACCGTGCGCCTGTTCGAAGAGGCCGGCATCCTCGACCGTCACGATTTCGGCGACGGCCGCGCGCGCTACGAACCCTCGCCCGAGGCGCATCACGATCACCTGATCGATGTAGAGAGCGGCCGGGTGATCGAATTCGTCGATCCGGAACTGGAACTGCTGCAGAAACAAATTGCCGAACGCCTGGGCTTCCGCCTGGTCGACCACCGCATGGAACTCTACGGCGTCAGCCTCGACCGCAAGGATTGACGCGCATGCCCCTGCCCGCGCGGCTGCGGTTGATCGCACGGGCGGGCGGCATGCTGGCGGCGCTGGTCGTCTATCTGATCCTGCACGGCAGTTGGCGGGCATTGCGCCTGCGCTCGCCATGGCCGCCGCGCTTTCTGGGGCGGATCGCTTCGGTCGTCGGGGTCAGGACCACCGTCATCGGGTCGCCGGCGCCGCGCGACGTGCTCTACCTCGCCAATCATCAAAGCTGGATCGACATTCTCGCCATTGCCGGGGCGAGCGGGAGTGCGTTCGTCGCCAAGGGCGAGTTGCGTGACGCGCCGCTGGTCGGGTGGCTGTGCACGCTGAACCACACCCTGTTCGTCGATCGCGGCGACCGGCTGGGCGTGGCGCGGCAGATCGATACGCTGCGCCAGGCGCTGCTGGCCGACCATCCGGTGACGGTGTTTCCCGAAGGGACGACCAGCGCGCCGGGCGAATTGCTGCCGTTCAAGGCGGCCTTGCTGGGCGCGATCGATCCGCCGCCGCCGGGCCTCAGGGTGCAGCCGGTCTATCTCGACTATGGCGACGCGCGGGAAGTCGCGTGGCTGGGTGACGAACCGGGCACGACCAACGCCGCACGCGTGCTGGCACGCCCGGGGCGGATCGCGCTGACGATCCATTTCCTCGAACCGTTCGATCCGGCGGGCATGGGACGCAAGGCGGTCGCGGCAAGGGCGCGGGATGCGATCGCGGCGGCGATGCGGCGCCCACAATAGCCGTCACTCCAGCGCAGGCTGGGGTCTCCCGGTAACAAAGCGCGCGCCTCGCCGCGGGAGACCCCAGCGCAGCCTGGGGTGACGTTACTGCGTAAACGGAAAGGCTACTCGCTGAACTCCCCGACCGTCACCCGCCGCCCCAACAGGAAGGCGTCGTTGACGTGCACGAACGGCGACAGATCGACGTCGCTCACCCGGTCGCGCAGGCATTCGGCAAAACGACGATACAGGCGAGCATATTCGGGCTCGTCACCGACATCGACCGGCGTGCCATCGACCGCCATCTGCGAAGCGCCCATCGACAGCTTCAGCTGGCCGTCATCGGTTTCGACATCGACGTCCCAGGTCTGCGGCCCCGTCTGGTCAAAGTCGAATTCGACGCGGACCGGCACGCCCGCCGTGTCGGTGAAGTCGAGATCGGCGGCGATCGGCGCGTCGCGGTTCGACGGAAAGCGTAGCTCCGCCGCATCGAGCAGCAGCGGGCGCGGCAGGATGCGGGTGATGACCGACAGCGCGTTGATCCCCGGATCGAACACGCCGATGCCCGGTTCCCAGATCCATGCCTGCCCCGGATGCCAGACGCGCACGTCCTCCTTCCAGTTCACTGCCACGCGGCGGATGGTGCGGGTGGCCAGCCATTGCCGCGCGGGCTCGACCGCCGCTGCCTCGCGCGAATGCCAAGTCGCGAACAGCACCTTGCCGGCCTGTTCGGCGGCGCGGGCGAACGCCTGCGCTTCGGACAGGGTGGCGGCGGGCGGCTTTTCGATCATCACGTCGAGCCCGTGGTCGAGCGCCTGTTGGATCAGCGACAGGCGTCCGCGCGGCGGCGTGCAGATCGAGATCGCCTGCACATCGGGCATCGCCGCCATCATCTCGTCGATGGTCTTGAACCCCGGCACGCCATCGGGCGCGGCATGGCCGGTGACGGCGGCGACGAGCTCGAAGTCCGGGCTGGCGGCGATATGCGGGATATGCTGGTCGCGCGCGATCTTGCCGATGCCGGCCAACGCAATGCGGGTCGGGGATGCCAACGTCATTCTCTCCTGCCGATTATTTGTCCGACTTATCAAGCCGGCCGCAACCTAGCAAGCGGCGTATCAGATTCCGCCGGCAACCGGGTCGTGACCGGCGGTGCGCAGGCGGTCGGTCAGGTCGGCAAGGCAGGCATCGACCACCGCCGGATCGGTCGCGCGGACGACGAAGTTCGCGCCGGTGCGGCCTTCGCGAAAGAAGGGGTAGCTGCCGATCGCCACGCCATCATGCGCGCGTTCGACCTCGCCCAGCATCCCGGCCACCTCGCTCTCGCCCACCCAGCAGCCGAGCGTCCCGGAGACGACCGGCCGACCGCCCTCCATCGTGCCGGTCAGGCTGTCGAGCATCGCCGCGGCGATATGCGGCACGCCCGCCATGACGAAGATATTCGCGATATGAATGCCCGGCGCGCCCGACATCCGGTTCTCGATCAGCTCGCCGCCTTGCGGAACCCGCGCCATGCGCAGCCGCGCGTCGGTCAGCCCGCCCCGCGTTTCGTAATAGGCTTCGAGGATCGCCCGCGCGCGGGGATGCACGACGACCGGCACGCCCAGCGCCGCCGCGATCGAATCGACGGTGATGTCGTCATGGGTCGGTCCGATCCCGCCGGTGGTGAAGAGATAGTCGTTGCGCGCCCGCAGCGTGTTCACCGCCTCGACGATCGCGTCCTCCCGGTCGGCGACGACCCGAACCTCGGACAGGCGGATGCCCTGCACGTTCAGCCAGGTCGCCAGCTGCGCCACGTTCCTGTCCTGCGTCCGGCCGGAGAGGATTTCATCCCCGATGACGAGCAGGGCGGCGGTCCAGATGCGGTCGGTCATGCCCTTCGCATAGCGCGGGCACGCGCCCTCGCCTAGCGCCCGATCCTTGCCTATATGGGCACGATGACCGACTATCAGACCGTCACCGCCGATATGCCGCTGGCCCGGACCGGCGCGATCAAGCTGCACGATGCCACCGGGTTCGAAGGGATGCGCCGCGCCGGCCGCCTCGCCGCGCACATCCTCGACGAAATCACCCCGCATGTCGTGCCGGGCGTCACCACCGCCGAGCTGGATGCGATCATCTATCGCCTGATGCGCGAGGGCGGCGCGGTGCCCGCCACGCTCGGCTATCGCGGCTATGCCCATTCGACCTGCATCTCGATCAACCATGTGGTTTGTCATGGCATCCCGTCGGACCGGACGCTGAAGGACGGCGACATCGCCAATATCGACGTCACGCCGCTGCTGGACGGCTGGCATGGCGACAGCAGCCGCACTTATCTGGTCGGCAACGTGCCGATCAAGGCCCGCAAGCTGGTCGACGTGACCTATGAATGCCTGATGCTCGGCATCGAACAGGCGAAGCCCGGCAACCGGATGGGCGATGTCGCGCACGCGATCCAGCGCCATGCCGAAGCGCATCGCTACGGCGTGGTCCGCGACTTCTGCGGTCACGGCCTGGGCCAGCTGTTCCATGACGCGCCGGAAGTGATCCATGCCGGCCGCCCCGGCACCGGTCCGGAACTGCGGCCCGGCATGTTCTTCACCATCGAACCGATGATCAACATCGGCCGGCCCGACGTGAAGATGCTGGAGGATGGCTGGACGGCGGTGACGCGCGACCGGTCGCTGTCGGCCCAGTTCGAACATTCGATCGGGATTACCGAGGATGGGTGCGAGATCTTCACGCTCAGCCCGAAGGGGTTTACGAAGCCGCCGTACGGGTAAGTAGGGCGCCGGCCTTATCGCCTTCGCGACAGCCACCCGCCCAGCACGAACCCTACGCCCAGCACGACCGACGCGATCACGCCTACCCAGACGCTGCCGATCGCGTCGATCGCCGGGCTGATCCGTGGTCGTCGCGGATCGTAGCGCACCGCTATGCGGTCACCTGTGGCGTAGCCGCCGATCCATCCATTGCCGGGAAAGGTCACGACGACGCCGTCCGCCGTCGCGAGCCGTATGACCGGGTGGCTTCCGCCATAGGGCGTTGCCATTACCTCGCCGATGGTCACCGATGTGTCGCGAAGGTAGCGGCGCACGGCGACTGCCTGCACTGCCGCAGCCGTCAGAAGCGCGATACCCAGTACGACGAACAACTTCGCACGCATGTCCTGCCTCCGTCACGGCTGCCCGAAAAACCGGCACCCTGCCCCTTCTGCGGGCAATATCGACAGCTTCGACCGAATGCCCGATGATCGTATCCAAGGCGAATCGCCGGTTGGCACGGTAATTGTTTAACGGGATGCAAACGGCCTATCGGGGTCGGTTCGTCCGAGGGGATCGGCAAGGCGAATGAAGAAGATCGAGGCCATCATCAAGCCGTTCAAGCTGGATGAGGTGAAGGAAGCGCTGCACGAGGTTGGCGTGAGCGGGATCACCGTGACCGAGGCCAAGGGCTTCGGTCGGCAGAAGGGCCACACCGAACTGTATCGCGGCGCGGAATATGTCGTCGATTTCCTGCCCAAGGTGAAGCTGGAAGTAGTGGTCGAGGACGGCCTGGCCGAGCGCGTCGTGGAGGCGATCGCCGCGGCGGCACAGACCGGCCGCATCGGCGACGGAAAGATTTTCGTCATTCCGGTCGAGACCGCCTTGCGCATCCGCACGGGTGAGCGCAACGACGACGCGATCTGACGCAACGCAGCATTATTTCGAATCACGGGGCGTTCCGGGGCGATTGATTGCGCCGGAGCGTGGGGTTTAATCCAGAAAGGGCAGTTTCCGATGGCTACTACCGCCAGCACCATCCTGAAGCGGATCAAGGAAGAAGAGATCGAGTGGATCGATCTGCGCTTCACCGATCCCAAGGGCAAGTGGCAGCACCTGACCATGGTCGCGTCGATCCTGGGCGAGGACGAGCTGACCGACGGCCTGATGTTCGACGGTTCGTCGATCGAGGGCTGGAAGGCGATCAACGAATCCGACATGGTGCTCAAGCCCGATCTGGACGCGGTCTACACCGACCCGTTCTCGGCCACCCCGATGCTGGTCATCTTCTGCGACGTGGTCGAGCCGTCGACCGGCGAACTCTATGCCCGCGACCCGCGTTCGACCGCGAAGCGCGCCGAGGCGTATCTGAAGACCACCGGCATCGGCGACACCGTCTATGTCGGGCCGGAAGCCGAATTCTTCATGTTCGACGACGTGCGGTTCGAAAACAGCTATTCGACCAGCTACTACAAGATCGACGACATCGAACTGCCGGGCAATTCGGGTCGCGAATATGAAGCGGGCAACATGGGCCACCGCCCGCGTGCCAAGGGCGGTTACTTCCCCGTCGCCCCCGTCGACAGCGCCGTCGACATCCGTGGCGAAATGGTCACGACGATGCTCGAAATGGGCCTGCCCTGCGACAAGCATCACCACGAAGTCGCCGCCGCGCAGCACGAACTGGGCCTGACCTTCGGCACGCTGACCACGACCGCCGATCGCATGCAGATCTACAAATATGTCGTGCACCAGGTCGCCCATGCCTATGGCAAGACCGCGACCTTCATGCCGAAGCCGATCAAGGAAGATAACGGCTCGGGCATGCACACCCACTTCTCGATCTGGAACGGTGGTTCGCCGCTGTTCGCCGGCGACGGCTATGCCGGCCTGTCGGACATGTGCCTGTATTTCATCGGCGGCATCATCAAGCATGCCAAGTCGGTGAACGCCTTCACCAACCCGACGACCAACAGCTACAAGCGCCTGGTCCCGGGTTACGAAGCGCCGGTGCTGCTCGCCTATTCGGCGCGCAACCGGTCGGCATCGTGCCGCATCCCGTACGGCACCGGTCCGAAGTCGAAGCGCGTCGAAGTCCGCTTCCCCGACGCGATGGCCAACCCCTATCTCGCCTATGCGGCGCTGATGATGGCTGGTCTCGACGGCATCCAGAACAAGATCCATCCGGGCGAAGCGATGGACAAGAACCTGTACGACCTGCCGCCGGCAGAACTCGCCCAGGTCCCGACCGTGTGCGGCAGCTTGCGCGAAGCGCTCGACAGCCTCGAAGCCGATATGGACTATCTGCTGAAGGGCGACGTGTTCTCGAAGGACCAGATCGAAGCCTATATCGAGATCAAGCGCGGCGAAGTGGCGCGGTGGGAAATGACCCCCAGCCCGGTCGAATATGACATGTACTACAGCGCCTGAGGTTGCCGTGCCGGCAACCGGTGGCACGCAAGCGTGCCACCGGTGCTGTCGGCCGGCCTCGCCTTACGGCGAGGACCGACGACGTGGCTTCGCCACGTCGCGCTGATGGATAAGAGGCGTCGGGCGCATGCTCCGGCGCCTTTTTCCATTGTCCGATCTACCACGCATAACGCTCGCCGAAGAAGAAGCGGGACCCCGGATCAAGTCCGGGGTGACGATGGACGATGGCTTTCGATAACCGCAAACGCCCCCTAACCGCGCACGCCGGCTCGCCCGCCCCACCCACCAACGTCATCCCAGCGAAGGCTGGGATCTCCCGGTACGAGCCCACCGCAGGAGCCGCGAGAGACCCCAGCCTTCGCTGGGGTGACGGGCTGATTGTGAAGGGGATTAGGCGATCCCCCCTCACCCTCACCGCCACACAATCGTCACATCGCCATGCTCCAAGGCCCGCATTCGCCCGTCAACAGGAACGCCCATGACCGTCATCCTCGACCGCCGCACGTTGCTCGGCGGGTTCGCCATCGGCGCGGCCAGCCTGGGCGTCACGCCGTCGCGCGCGCGGAGTGCGAACCGCGCGACCTTCGCCGTCCTCGGCGACTGGGGGCGCGATACCCCCGAACAGCATCATGTCGCCGCCGCGATGGGCCGTACCGCCGCAACAGCACAGGCCGATTTCGTGCTGGCGATCGGGGACAATTTCTACACCGACGGCGTCGCGTCGGTAGACGATCCGCTGTGGCAGTCGGTGTTCGAGGGCGTCTATACCCACCCGGCGTTGCAGGTGCCGTGGTATGCGCTGCTCGGCAATCACGACTATCGCGGCAACCCGCAGGCGCAGATCGATTATGCCGCGCGCAGCAAGCGGTGGCGGATGCCGGCGCGCTATTATCAGGTCGCCGATGCGGCGCTGGTCCGCGCCGACGCCGATCTGTTCGCGATCGATACCTCGCCCTTCGTCGAACGCTATCGCAGCAACGACGGCGTGATCGGCAGCAACACGCGGTCCCAGGATACGAAACAGCAGCTGGCATGGCTCGACCATGCGCTGTCGCAGTCGCGTGCCAAGTGGAAGATCGTGACCGGCCACCACCCGATCCGATCCGGCGGCAGCGGCCATGGCGACCAGCCGGAGATCATCGCGCAGGTGCTGCCGATCCTGAACCGCCACGGCGTGCAGGCCTATATCGCGGGCCATGACCACGACCTTCAGCATATCCGTCGCGACGGGATCGACATGATCCAGTGCGGCGGCGGCATGGAGGCACGGCCGGTGCAGCCGGTCGAGGGCACCCGCTTCTGCCGCGCCGCCGCCGGCTTCGGCATGGTGCAGATCGCGGGGGACCTGTTGTCGTTCGACCTGCGCGACGAACGCGGCGCCAGCCTCTACAACGCGTCGATCCCGGTCCGCGCCCGCGCTACGGCATGACCGGCGGGGTGTAGGGCAGCGTAAACGCCAGCGCCCAGAGCAGGAACAGCACCAGCGGCAGGTGGACGATCAGCTGCAGGAAGCTGAACCCGACAATGTCGCGCGCCTTCAGCCCGAGAATGCCCAGCAAGGGCAGCATCCAGAACGGATTGATGAGGTTCGGCAGCGCCTCCGACGCATTGTAGATCTGCACCGCCCAGCCGAGATGGACCTGCAGGTCGTTCGCCGCCTGCATCACATAGGGCGCCTCCAGCAACCACTTGCCGCCGCCCGAGGGGATGAAGAAGCCGAGGATCGCCGAATAGACGCCCATGGTGATCGGGAAGGTCTCGGCGGTGTTCAGCGACACGAAGGCATGGGCGATGACGTCGGACAGGGTCGATCCGTCGGCGCTCCTGGCGGTCGTCATCATCGCGGCGATCGCGGCATAGAAAGGGTATTGGATCAGGATGCCCGCCGTCGCCGGCACCGACCGGGCGAGCGCGTTCAGGAAGCGTTTGGGCCGCCAGTGCAGCACCAGCCCCGCCATCAGGAACAGGAAGTTGTAGGTGTTGAGGTTGGAGATGGCGATCATCCACGGTTGCCGCGCGAACTCCTGCACCAGCCACCCGGCCGCCAGCAGGCCGATCAGCACGGTCAGCAGCGGCGCATGTTCCAGCCATTCGCCGGGCTGGGTCCGCGGCGGCAGTGCGTCGTCCTCGCGTGCCGGATCGATCCCCATGTCCTGCGCGGTCACCGCGCTGTCGCGACCGGGGGCGGAAGCGACCGCGATCACCGTCGACACCACGACCAGGATCGCGGCGATCAGCATCGATTGCCACAGGAAGATCGTCTGGCTGAACGGGATGACGCCGGTGATCGGCAGCAGCCCCGGTGGCAGGCTGGCCGGGTTCGCCTGTAGCTGCGCTGACGACGACGACAGTCCCATCGCCCAGGTCGCGCCGAGGCCGAGATAGGCCGCCGCCCCGCCTGCGCGGTAATCCATGCGCAACTCGGTCCGCCGCGCCACTGCACGGGTGAGCAGGCCGCCGAAGATCAGGCTCAAGCCCCAGCTGAGCAGCGAGGACAGCATCGTAGCGATGGCGATCAGCCCGATTGCGCCGCGTCCGCTCTTCGGGATCAGCGCCAGCCGATCGATCAGCCGCTGCATCGGCGCGGAGGTCGCGACGACATAGCCGCCGATGGTGACGAACACCATCTGCATGGTGAACGGGATCAGCGTCCAGAAGCCGTCACCGAAGCTCTTCGCAACCGACGCCACCGGCGCGCCATTGGCCAGCACCGCCGCGGCGACGACGACCACCGCCAACGCGACGAACACGAAGGCATCGGGAAACCAGCGTTCGGCCCATTCGGTGAAGCGCAGGGCGATCCGGGCAAGGCGGCCATCGGTGGCGGGGGCGGCGGCGGTCATCGGCGTCTCCGGTGGTTCGGACATTATACGAACCGCCCGGCCAATCGTTGCGCAGCCGGTTCGACCGCGGGTCAATAATCGCGGGAGATGCGGACGTTGGTGCTCTGCCGACCGATGGTGGAGATCGACGCCAGCAGCGACAGCCAGCGCGTGACCTGAAACTCGATCCGGGTGGCGGAATAGCCCTGCCCGTCGGTCACGATCTCCGCATAGAAACGCCGCGTCAGATATTTGCCGGCAGCGACCGAGGTCCCCTGTCCGGTCTGCGGGTCGGCGGGCAGGATGCGCAGGCGATCGAGGCCGGCGGCACGACGCACCGCGTTGATCGGGTTCAGCCCGCCCTCGCCATTCTGGAGCGCGGCGACGGCGGCTGCCAGCTGCAACGCCTCCGGTGCCGACAGGTTGGTGATCGAGGTGCCGAACAGCAGGCGGGACAGCAATTCGTCCTCGGGCAGCGCCGGCACGCTCTGGAAACTTATTTCCGGACGCGTGGCAGTGCCGGCAACACGAATGGTCGCGTTCAACCCCTGCGTATCGGCATTGGCGACGATGTCGAGCGCGGGGTCGGCCGGGCTTTCGCCGTTGAATCGCAACGCCCCGCGATCAAGCTGAAACTCCCGCCCGGCAAATTCATAATCGCCGCGGACCAGATCGGCGCGACCGTTGATGATCGGATTGGTCGGTTCGCCGGTGATGGCGAGGTCGGCGGACCATTCGCTGGTGAGACCCAGGCCGGTGACGATCAGGCCGCCGGGCGCACGGGCGCGCAGGTCGAGCTTCCACGGCACCACCGCCGCGCTCGCCTCGTCATCGCCGTCGGGGCGGTTGATCTCGCGGATGTTGAGGCGGGGGATCGGCGCGGTGGCGGTCGCGCGGCCGAGGCGATAGCGGCTGCCATCCATCCGGACCTCGCCCGAGATGGTGCCGCCCGCGCCGTCGCTGCGCACGCGGATCGGACCGGTGACGGTTGCCCCAATCGAGTCGGTATTGATGAGCCGCGCGCGGTCGGCGGTGAGCGACAGGTCGATGCCGAAGCCGCGCACCGCGGCGAATTCGAACGCGCCGGTGCCGGTCACCCGCCCCTGCCGACCGTCATTCGCCGCGAAGCGATCGATCACCAGCCGCGATCCGTCGAAGCGCCCCTGCGCCTCCACGCCGGTCAGCACGGTGCCGGTGATCGCGCTTTCGATGCGCGCGCCGCTGGAACGGAGCACGCCCCGGATGCGTGGGTCGTTCAGTCGGCCGGTCACGTCGGCGCCGACCGATACCGGGCCGGACAGGTCGAACAATTCGATGCCGGTCAGTCGCCATAGCGTGTCCGCCGGGCCGCCATAGCGTAGCTGCGCGAAGAGCGGCGCATTGCCCAGCCGGGTGGCGAGATCGCCCTGCCCCAACGGCGCGAGGCGTGCCTGCGCCCGGCCGATCGTCCTGCCGCCGCTGGCCATTACCGCACGCACGCCGGCGCGGTTCGCGTCGAGCACTGCCGCCACGCCGACGTCGATCGGCGTCGACGACAGCACCAGCCCCGACCGGCTCAAGCCCCGGATGGTCAGGTCGACCCGGCCGCTGGGGGTATCGCCGCGCGTGGCATAGGCGATCTTGCCCGACGCGCTGCCGCTCAGCCCCAGCCCCGGATAGCCGATGTCGAGCACCGCCAGCGGCATGCGCGTCACGTCCAGCGCCAGTTCGGTCGTGTCCGGCCCGACCGCGCCACCGACCGTCGCCGTGCCGCCGGCAAAGCTGAACCGGGTCGGTGCCAGCCGCCAGCCATCGCCTTCGCGCCGGACCACCGCCGGGGTTTCGAGCTTCAACGGCCGGCGGTCCAGCGTGCCCTGCGCGCTGATGCGATATTCGTCGGCGGTGACCTGGGTCACGCTCTGGATCGAGAAGGCGCGACCGCGCGAGCCGGCGATGGCGGCGCGGACTTCGCCGACGCCGTCGACCAGCTTCGCGCTGCCCGCCAGCCGCGGGATCGACAACTGGCCACGCCGGAACCCTTGCGCGGTCATCGTCGCGTCGAGCGTGGTGCCGCCATCCGCGAGCAGTACGCCCGCCTCAAGCCGGGCGCGCCGCACCGATCCGGCGACGCCGAGGCGCGCGCGCGTGGCGTCGAGCGCGATGTCGATCCGCTGGTCGCTGCCCTGCGGCGCGAAGTCGATCGTGCCGGCAATGCCGCCGCCATCGACGTTCAGCCGGCCAAGGAACCCTTCCGCGACGATGTCGACGCCACCGGTGGCGCGGGTGCCGCTGACCTCCAGTTCGTCGACCGCGATGCGTGCGGTGCCGCCGCTCGGCAACAGGATACGGCCGTTGGCGGTGAACGGCCCGAGCCGCGAGTTGCCCTGGGCACGATAGGCGAAGCCTTCCGCCGTCGGATCGAGATGGGCGACGACATTCGCCAGTCCCAGCGTGGCGTTGGGCGAGGCGAAGCGCAGGTCGAGCGTAGGCTTGGAGATATTGCCGTCGAGGACCAGCTGCACCGGGCCATAGGTCACCTGCCGTCCGCTGCCTTCGAAATGGAAGGTGCCGTCGCGGCGACGATAGCCGATGCCGGTCAGCGTCAGGCCGGGTGACGTGAGCCGCAACCCGCGCAGATAGAGGATGCCGTCATTGCCGCGCTCCAGCCCGGTCTCGATCCGGGGCAACCCTTGCGTCAGCGAGCGGAAGAAGCCGTTGTCGAGCCGGCGGACCTGCGCCATGCCGCGGCCGACGATCCGCGTGCCGCCGCCGGGGATCGGCACCGCCGTCAGCCGGGTCTGCACATCGACCAGCCCCAGTCCCGGAATCAGATAGCGTTGCAGTGCGCCGCTGATCCCGACCTCGTAGCGGCCGGTGGTCAGGTCGAGCGTCAGCATGATCCGCCCGTTAAGTTTGTCGGAGCGGACGATCAGGTCGTTGCCGACCAGCGTCCGGGCATCGACCGCGAGCTTGCCGGTCACCGACAGGTTGCGCAGGATACCGCCCGCAACATCGCCGACCCCGGTCACGCGCGCCGCCGCCAGCCGGATCGGCACGATCACCGGCGCCTTGGAAAAACGTCCCTGCCCGGCAGCCACCACCTGTTCGAACCCGGTCTGATCGAACGCCAGTCGGGCCGCACGCAGGCGATAGTCGAAGCGCGCAGTCGAGAATTCGCCGTCGAGGATCGCGCGCAGTTCGATGTCGCGCCCGGTCATGTTCGGGAACATCGCCGCCGGACGCAGCAGCCGTGCGCGCAGCCGCAGGTCGCGGAACGCGCTGGTGCCGAGATCGACGATGCCGTCCGCTTCCATCGCCAGCGCAGCGCTGCGCAACGCCAGCACGCCGTCGATGCGGCGGTCGGCGAAGGTCGCGCTGCCGGTCACGCGGACTTGGCGGGCGGTCAACCGCTGGAGCTTGCCCTGCAATAGCGATGACGGGGCGAGCGTCCCGCCCAGCGTATAGCGACCGGCGCGTACACCCAGCGTCAGGTCGACGATCCGCGCACGACCGGCATCGGCGACCGCCCGCCCGTCCCATGCCGACCAGCGCCCGTCGCCCGATATCTCGACCGACAACGGGCGGCGAATACCGCTGGCCGTCGCGAGCAGCCCGTCGCCCGCCCCGCGGGCACGAACGTCGACGTCGAACCGGTCGCGATCCGGTTCGGCGTCGAGGCGCAGGCGCAACCGGTCGCTGGCGGCGATATCGAGCGCGAGGTCGACCAGCGCCCGGCCCGAGCGGACATCCGCCTGCCCGGCCAGCTTGCCGATCCGCGGCGTGCCGGTGACCGCCTTGGCCAGTTCCAGCCGCTCGACGCTCAGCCGGCCGATGCGAATGTCGAAGCTCGGCAGGATCGGCGTCTTGCGCCCGGTCGGCGTCGGCTGCGGCAGTTTGGCAAGGATCGCGCGCGGAATGGTCAGGCTGTTGATCGACAGCCGGTTCGACACGAATTCCCACGGCCGCCAGTCGAGTTCGGCCAGCGGTGCGCGCAGGATCAGGCCCTTGGAATCATAGATCCGCACGTCGATCAGCCGTGCGCGGGTATAGATCGACCCGTCGATCCGCCCGATGCGATAGCGCAGGCCGTTGGCGGGCTTCATCGTCGCGATGCGGTTCGCGATCAGCCGGTGGCCGGGACCGGTGTCGATCAGCACCAGCAGCCCGGCGATCAGGACGATGATCGCCAACACCAGCTGCGCCAGCCGCCGGCCCCAGCCGATACGGCGCTTCGCCACGACCGGCGGCGACGCTGCGACGGGTTCGTCGGTCAAAATGCCTGCCCCAGTGAGACATAGACCGCGACGCGCGGGTCGCCACGCTGCGGGTTGATCGGCGTCCCGACATCGACGCGGATCGGACCGAAATTGCTGTAATAGCGCACGCCGACCCCGGCGCCGTAGCGCATGCCGGTGAAGCGCGGCAGCGTCGAGGTATAGATGTTGCCGGCATCGAGGAACGGCACGACGCCGAAATTGCCGAACGCCTTGACCCGCGCCTCCAGCGAGAATTCGGCAAGGCTGCGGCCGCCGATCGGATCGTTGTTGGGATCGCGCGGACCGATATCCTGAAAGCCATAGCCGCGCACCGACGCGCCGCCGCCGGCATAGAAGCGCCGCGACGGCGCCACCGCATCGCGCGGCGCGCCGAGGATCGACCCGATCCGGGTACGCGCCGCCAGCACGACCCGGCCGGTGATCGGACGATACACGCTCGCATCGATCTGCGCACGGGTATAGCCGAACACATTGCCCTGCAGCGACAATTCGGGGCTGATCCGCCCGCCCAGGCGGAAGCCGCGCGTCGGGTTGAGCAGGTCGTCCGAGCCGTCATAGTTGAGGCTGCTGGGCAAGGCGCCGATGAAATAGGTGCGGCGGCGCGGTTCGCCGGTCGCGACGATCACGTCGCGTTCGTCGGTCGCGACCAGTTCCCCGCCCAGCGACCAGGTCCAGGTCTTTTGGAAGAAGATGTTGGTCTGTCGCTCGAGGCTGCCCGACAGCGACAGCGTGTTCGCCTCGAACGCGTTGCGCACCAGGTGGGTCGCCGCCATCTGCGCGGTCAGCACCCGGTCGCGACCATGGAAATTGTTGCGGCGGAAGGTGACCGCCGCCACCTGTTCGAGGGTGCCGATCACGCCGCGCAGCGTCAGCGCGCCTTCGGGCGGGAACAGGTTGCGATGGGTCCAGCTCGCCTCGACCCGCGCGCCTTCGCCGGTGCCATAGCCGATTTCGCCGGCGATGGTGCGCGGCGGCGCCGGCTCCATCGCGAGGTCGAGGTCGACCGTGCCCGGCGCCTGTCCCTCGACCGGGGTCAGCCGCACCTGCGAGACGAGGCTGGTCTGCACGATCGCGCGGCGCAGATCGTCGACCAGCGCCGAATCATAGGTTTCGCCGGGCTTGAACCGGGCGATGTCCTGCGCATGATCGCCATCGAAGATGCGGTTGGGCCGGGCGACGATCCGCCCGAACCGCCGCTCGCCGCCCGGCTGCACGTCGACCTCGATCGTCGCGGTGCGGGTCGCATGGTCGACGGTGATCTGCGGATCGCCGACCTTGGCGAAGGGAAAGCCTTCGCGCCCGATCGTCGTCTCCAGCTTTTCCTGCGCCGCAACCACCGTGTCGCCCTGTACCGGTGCTTCGGGTTTGAGGCCGAATGCCGTGCGCAGGTCGCCGGCCTTCTCGCCCGCCGCCGCAATACCTGGCGTGCGGACCTGCGCGAAGCGGTAGAGCTGGCCCGGCTCCACCTCCAGATACACGATCAGCCGGTCGCCTTCGGGCCGGACGCTGGTCGCGATGCGGGCGTCGAAATAGCCTTCGTTGCGCAGCAGGTCGTCGAGCAGCCGGGCATCCTCGCGCGCGCGGCGGTCGATCTGCGCCGCGTTCGACGGTTCGCCTTCGTTCGCGCGCAACGTCGAGAGTTCGTTGAACCGCTGGCGGAACAGGTCGTTGTTGATCTCGTCAATGCCGGTGATGCGGTAATTATAGCGATATTCGCCGCCGGCACGCTGCGGCCCGGTGGCGAGCGTCGGGTCGGTCGGCGCGGTCGACAGATCGGGCCAGGCGACGCCGATATCGGGCAGGTCGGTCAGCGGCGCATTCGGATCGAGCGGGGTTTCCTGCGCGGCCGGCGGGGTCTGCGCGAACGCCATCGGACCCGCAAAAGCGAGCCATCCGGCGCTCAACAGCACGGCTAGCCGGCAGCTCGACATCGTTTCGTCCTAGACCGGCAGGGCACTTGCCGCCAAGGGCAAACCGGCCCGAAACGTCAGTGAATCGTGCCCCAGGCGCCCGGCTGCTCCAGCAGCGTGACGAGCCGCGCGACCTGTCGCCAGCGGCAGAATTGGACGACATTGTCCCGGTTGCGGGCCTGACCGGCACGGGCGGCGGCTTCCTCCGCGGCGACCGGGCCGTATTCGGCCATCAATTGCTGTGCGATACCCACGTCGGAAAGGTCGGCGATGTAGGGCGGCAGCGGTGCAGGGTCGAGCATGGCATCCCGTGGTTCATGGATCGTGCCGGAAGCGAACCGACCGCCTTCCCCGCCGCCTTTGATCGTTAACGGCCGCCGCGCAATCCCGGATCGGCACGCCACCCTGTCCCGATGCGACACAGGCGGGACGGGAGTGGCGCGCGGCCGTCGACTATGGCAAGCGACGGGGATGAACAAGACACCGCATACTCCGAAGGCCGGCGGAATGCCGATCGCGCTGGGCGTGATGGGCGGCGCGATCATCGGCGCGGTGTTCGGCGAAGCGACAATGGGGCTGCTGATCGGCCTTGCGCTCGGCATCGCGATCGCCGTCGCCATCTGGCAGCTGGACCGGCCGAAGCCGTGATCCGCCTATAGCGCGCGCGACAGCCACACGACGCGTCCGACGATATCGGGCGTGCCGTCGACCCGGATCGGGGCATAGGCCGGATTGTCGCTGACCAGTTCGACCCCGTTCGGCACCCGCGCCAGCCGCTTGACCAGCAACACCCCGTCATGGCGCACGACATGGATCGCCCCCGACACGCCGCGCCGGTCGCCGCCATCGACCAGGATGGTGTCGCCATCCGCCAGCGTCGGCAGCATCGAATCGCCTGCGACCGCGATCACCGACGCCTGTCCCGGGCGCACCCGCAACTGGCGTAGCAGCGCGCCGTCGATCCGCATCGCGCCGTCGCCGCGATCGTCATCCACCAGCCCACCCGGCCCCGCCGACGCCAGTGCGTCGACTCGTGGCACGGCGACCAGTTCGCGCGCCTCCGGGCCGCCCAGCGCCGCCTCCGACACGCCTAGGTAGCGCGCCAGCGTCGCCCGGTCGCCCTCCGACAATCGGCGGGGCGAACCGCGTTCGATGAACTGCTGCATATAGGCCGGATTGCGCCCCAACAGGCGCGACAATTCGGACAGGCTGGCCCCGCGTTCCGCCGCGACCCGCGCGATCGTCGCGCGGACATCGTCCATTTCCATCGCCGTCCTCCTTGTAGGAATTTTCCTAGACATGTTGGATTCCAAGGAACAGATCAAGAACATTGTCGAGTCGAGGGAGCGGACGGGAGGTTATGGATGCACACCATATTGCAGCGAATCAGCCGGCATCTGCAGGAAACGGGAACGCCCGAAACGCTGTTCGGGCGGCGCGCGGCGGGCGATCCGCGACTGGTGGGCGACCTGCGCAACGGGCGACAGCCGCGCCCGCCGCTGATCGCCCGGATCGAGGCCTATATCGACCGGCAGGAGCGTTCGCAGTGAGCCGGGGGCCGGACGTCACGACCCTGCTCGAACGGCGGCTGCGCATTGCGGCCGAAGCGGCGGGGATCGCGATCGAGATCGTCGCATCGGCGGCGACGCCTTGGGCGAGTGCCACGTTCAACGGGGCGCGGCACCACCTGACGCTGATCGGCGACGGGGCTGGATTCGCCCCATGGCTGGCGAACTTGCCCGAAGCGGACCTGCCGCTACGCGGACATCTGGTCGCCGACCTGGTCGTCACGAGCGCGGCCGAACGGACGGCAACGATCGACATACTCAGCGTCGAGGAACGCTGACCCCCTACTCGCCCCGCGCCATGCGGCGCAGCGCCCCCAGTGCCAAAGCGAGGCCGGCATTGGGGGCATCCGCATCGGGATCGCCCCGTTCCCCACGCCGACGCTGCAACCCGTGGTCGAGCCGGTCGATCAACGCCGACAGGCTGGGCGCAGGTTCGGCGGATCGGGCTTGCGGTTCCACCGGCGAGGGGGGAACGGGTTCGCTCTCCGCCACCGGTTCGGGTTCGGGCTCGGGTTCGGCGGCCGGACGGAACAGCGGGCGAACGGTCGGCGGTGGGGCGGCCGGCACCATCGGCAGCGCGTCCGGGTCGAACATCGCCATCGGCGTGTTCAGGTCGCGCGGCAGGGCGACCTCCGGCTCGGCCGGCGCGACCGGATCGAGGAACGGCTGACCCAGATCGCGCACGGCGCGGACCGGCGGGCGCGGCGGGGCGTCGGGATGGGCATCGGCGCGGCGGACGCTGGGCGGCGCTTCCTCTTCGACCGCTTCCGCCGATGGCAGCGCGACCGGGCCGCGATCGAGCAGGCGCAGCGCGATCCAGACCGGGACCGCAACCGCCAGCCCTGAAAGAAGCATCAGCGCCGCGCGCGCCGTTATGCCCAGCGGCGGCTCCGCGATCGACAGGAAGGCGGGCAGCCCGGTTTCGGACACCACCGTTTCGATCCGCCACATCGGTACGAAGGCGATGGCGATCGCGACGGCCAGCCCGACCAGCGTGGCGACCGTCAGGGGCAGTGCGCGGTTCATGCGTCCACCATCGATGCATCGCCGACCACCGCGCCCGGTCGCCGTGCGGCGATGAGGCGCTGGTAGAGCGGCTGATAGCGCGCGACGTTCGACGCCCAGTTGCGCTCCGCCTCGACAAAGGCGCGGCCGCGGTCGCGCATCGCGTCCCAGCCGGAGCGGTCGGCGAGCAGCGCGGCGACGCGCGACGCCAGCGCGGCGGGATCGTCGGGTGCGAACAGCGTGCCGGTATCGCCGTCGCGGATCAGTTCGCGATGGCCGCCGACGTCGGACGCAGCGACCAGCCGGCGCTGTGCCATGGCTTCGAGGGGTTTGAGCGGGGTGACGAGATCGGTCAGCCGCATCGCCTTGCGCGGATAGACCAGCAGGTCGACGAGGCCATAATAGCGTTCGACCTCCTGATGCGGCACGCGGCCGATGAAATGGATGGCGTGCGCGACGCTCGACGCCGCCGCCTGGGCGCGCAAGGCCGCTTCCATCGGGCCGCCACCGACCATCAGCAGCCGGACGTTCGGCCGCGCCGCAACCAGTGCCGGCATGGCGGCGATCAGCGTGTCGAGCCCTTCATAATCGTAGAAGCTGCCGAGATAGCCCAGCACCTCCATGCCGGCCAAGCCGAGTTCGGCGGCGAGCGCGGTGTCGGGCGGGGGCGGATCGCCGAACAGGGTCAGGTCGACTCCGTTGGGCGACACCATGATCTTGCCCGCGTCGATCCCCCGCGCGACCAGATCGCGGCGCAGTCCTTCGCAGATCACCGCGACGCCATCGGCGCGGCGCACGGCCCAGGTTTCGAGCGCGCGAGTCGCACGGTAGCGGGCGGAGCCTTCGGTGCCGGTGCCGTTGCCGACCGCGGCGTCTTCCCAGAAGGCGCGGATTTCGTAGACGAGGGGCAGCTTGCGCCGGCGGGCGACGCGCAACGCGGCGAGCGCGTCGAGCACCGGCGAATGAGCGTGGAGGATGTCGGGGCGAAACTGGTCGACGACCCGGTCGATCGATGCGGAAAAGGCGCGGATTTCCGCCAGTTCGCCGAGTGGCGCCGGCAGCTGGCGGGGCGGCACGGTGCGGTGGAAATCGATGCCGTCCACCGTTTCCTGCGCGACCGCCGTCACGCCCTGCCGCGCGCCGGTGACGGCGGCGACCTGCCACCCGCGCGCCATCTGCGCCGTCAGGATCGCCCGCGTGCGGAACGTATATCCGCTGTGCAGGGGCAGGCCATGGTCGAGGATGTGAAGGACTCGCATGCCAACCTCCTGCCACGACAGGGTTAAAGGAGACGTAACGCCGTCATAGCGTGTGGTCAGTCGCCGGCAAAGGCGAAGGGGGTCAGCCCGCCCTCTCGGTCGTCCAATCGCATGGCGCGCCCGGCCGGCGGGGCGGAGCGTTGCGGGCAGTCGCTGCGGGTGCAGGCGCGGCAGCCCGGCCCGACCGGCATGCCCGGCGCCGACAGGTCGATGCCCCGCGCCGCCGCGAGGCCGCCCGCCTGATCGGCGGCGACCCCCAGCATCACGACGAAGCGCGCCCGCACCTCTCCGGCCAGGGCGCCGGGCGGAGTGACGGTGCGCGACAGGGTCAGCCAGCGGCCGCCCTCTTCCGGTTCGACCAGCTGCACGATGCTCTCCCCGCCGCGTGCGAAGGCGTCGAAGGCGCCGAGCAGCGGACAGGGTGCCCCCTCGACCAGCGGCGACTGGCTGGCGCCGGCGAAGCGCTTCGACACCTGCCCCGCCCGGTCGAGCCGGAGCAGGCAGAAGGAGAGCCCCCGCGCGCCGACGCGGTTGAGGGTGGTCAGCCGGTGGGCGACATGTTCGAACCCCGCCCCGAAACGGCGGCCGAGCAGCGCGAGGTCGTAGCCGGTCGCCTCGCACGCGCGCAGGAAGCGGGCATAGGGCATCATGACGGCGGCGGCGAAATAGCCGTGGAGGTGGCGACGGAGCCATTGTTCGGCGGTCCGGTCGGACAGGCCGGCACCGCGCACCACCGCATCGACCTCGCCCCGTGCCTCGGCATGGCCCAGCGCGCGGGCGAGCGCGAAGCTGCGCGAGGCGGGGTCGAGCCGTTCGGACAGTTGGAGCTGCCGGGCGTGGAGGTCGGTGCGGTGCAGCCGGTCGGGCATCGCCTCCACCGGCAGCAGCCGGACCGAGAGGTGATGGCGCACCCGCAGCCGGTCGGCCATCGCCGCCGCCGGATCGCCGCCGGCCAGCCGCAGTTCGTCGGCCAGTGCCTCGGCCTGGGCGTCGAGGTCGGGGAAATGGTTGCGCCAGCGCTCGATCGTCGCGCGCGCTTCCGCCGCCGGGTCGGCGGTGACCGGCGCCCCCGCCCCGCCGCTGCCCAGCCGGTCAAAGGCGCGGGCGAACGCCTCCGCCCCGCCCGGCGCGCCGGCCAGCCATTCGGCGATATCGGCGCGGTCGAGCGCGAGGTCGGCGAACATCGGATCGGCCAGCCGACGGCGCAGCGCCTCCGCCCCGCCGCCCGGCTCGCTGGCCGCCAGCGTGCGGGCATCGAAGCCATAGCGTTCGGCAAGCGCCACCAGCAGCGTCGCGGTCAGCGGGCGCTGATTGCGTTCGATCAGGTTGAGATAGCTGGCGGAAATGCCCAGCGCCTGCGCCATCGCCGCCTGGGTCAGCGCGTGGCCGCGGCGCAGGCGGCGGACGGCGTGGCCGGCGAACATCTTGCTTTCCATCTGCCCTGCCCCCTTTGTGCGCTTGTAAAGAGATTACAGGTGCCGGCAATCGACGCAAGATGGGCGAGCACACCTTTTTTGTTGCTACGGTATCGGCTATCCATCCCGTAACGATGCCAATTCGAACATCGGGTTTGTGGAGAGACGATGTGATGGATACCAGCAGCCTGTTCCGGCTCGACGGACGCACCGCGCTGATCACCGGGGGATCGCGCGGCATCGGGCGGATGATCGCGGCGGGCTTCGTGGCGCAGGGGGCGCGGGTGTTCGTGTCGGCGCGCAAGGCTGACCAGTGCATCGCGACCGCCGAGGAGATCGGCGCGACCGCCCTGCCGCAGGACGTATCGACCATCGAAGGGTGCCGCGCGCTGGCAGACCGGCTGGCCAGCCACACCGACCGGCTGGACATCCTCGTCAACAATGCCGGTGCGGCATGGGGACAGGCGTTCGAGGACTTTCCCGAAAGCGGCTGGGACAAGGTCATGGACCTGAACGTCAAGTCGCCCTTCTTCCTGACGCAGGCGCTGCATCCGATGCTGAAGGCGGCCGCATCGCGCGCGCGGCCGGCCAAGGTCATCAACATCACCTCGATCGACGGCCAGCGTGTCAATCCGTGGGAAACCTACAGCTACCAGGCGTCGAAGGCGGCGCTGATCCACCTGACGCGGCGGATGGCGGCGCGGCTGGTGATGGACGCGATCCACGTCACCTCGATCGCGCCGGGGGCATTCGCCAGCGAGATGAACAAGGCGGCACGCGACCATGGCGACGGCGTGGCCAAGCAGATCCCGGCGGGCCGGATCGGCGCGGACGAGGATATGGCGGCGGCGGCGATCTACCTCGCCGCGCGCGCCGGTGATTATGTGGTGGGCGAGACGATCACCGTCGATGGCGGGCTGGTCAATGCGTCGATGGGCGGATCGATCGACGGATAGCGGCCAAAGTTCACTAAGTTCACACTGGTGGCGTGTTGCGCGCCACGTCTTCGTTGGCTTGGACTTGATCGAGAGGTTCCGCTTTGGGTGGCGGTGGAGAAGAAGAAGCGGGACCCCGGGTCGAGCCCGGGGCGACGGTTGGGGTGGCGGTGGAGAAGAAGCGGGACCCCGGGTCGAGCCCGGGGTGACGGCCGGGGGTAGCTGGCATTGGAGCCTCGTGGCGGTTGCGGCGCCAAAGTTCACTAAGTTCACACTCGTCGCGTGTTGTGCGCGGCGTCTTCGTCGGTTCGGACTTGATCCAGGGTTTCGCTCTGGGCGGCGGTGGAGAAGAAGCGGGACCCCGGGTCGAGCCCGGGGTGACGGCCGGGGGTAGCTGGCATTGGAGCCTCGTAGCGGTTGCGGCGCCAAAGTTCACTAAGTTCACACTCGTCGCGAGCTGCGCGCGGCGTCTTCATCGGTTCGGACTTGATCCGGGGTTTCGCTTTGGGCGGCGGTGGAGAAGATGAAGCGGGACCCCCGGGTCAGGCCCAGGGTGACGGTTGGAGGTGGCTGGCGTTGGAACCTCGTGTCGGTTGCGGTGGCCAAAGTTCACTAAGTTCACACTCGTCGCGGGTTGCGCGCGGTGTCTTCGTCACCCCGGACTTGATCCGGGGTTTCGCTCTGGGCGGCAGTGGAGGAGAAGAAGCGGGACCCCGGGTCGAGCCCGGGGTGACGCGTGGAGGTGGCAGGCGTTCGAACTTCACGTCGGTAGCGATGGCCAAAGTTCATTAAGTTCACACTTGCGCGCAAGACGCGGCGCTTCGGGCGGCGCGGGCGCGGTGGGGTGGCGGACGATGCGAAAGAGCGTCGTCGACGGTGGCAGACGGGCGGCGTGTAGGAAAGTTACGGTGTGATTTCCGCGCCGTCCCATGCGAAGATGCGGCCGCTTTGCGCCGGGGTCAGGCCGTCGAGCACCGCCAGGAGCCGTTCGGCGCTATAGGCCGGGGCGAACAGTTTTTCGGCCGGCACCCCGCGCTGGAACGGCTTGCTCAGCCCCGTGTCGACGGTGCCGGGATGGAGCGCGACGCAGACCGCCTGTGGCCGGGTGCGGGCCAGTTCGATCGCGGCGGTGCGCACGATCTGGTTCAGCGCCGCCTTCGACGCGCGATAGCCGTACCAGCCGCCCAGCCGGTTGTCGGAAATGCTGCCGACGCGCGCCGAGATACAGGCGATGGCGCTCGGCGCGTCCTTTACCAGCAGCGGCGCGAAATGCCGCAAGACCAGTGCCGGGCCGATGGTGTTGATCGCAAAGAGATGGGCGAGACGGTCCGCGTCGAGGTCGCGCAGGCTGCGCTCGGGGCCGCCCGCTTCGTCGTGCAATATGCCGGTCGCGACGATGACGCGGGTGAGCGGCGCGTCGATACGCGCGGCGGCGGCTTCGATCGAGGCGGGATCGGCGAGGTCGATCGGGTGGTAGTCGACACCATCGGGCAAGGCGGCGGGCGCGCGGCGGGCGGCGGCGATGATGCTGGTGTAGCGGCCGGAACCGGCAAGCCCCGCCACCAGCGCCGCACCGATTCCGCCATTGGCACCGATCACCATCGCCGTCGTCATCGCCGCCTCCGTTGCCGCATCGTAAACGATAACGGTCAAAATGCTGCCGCTATCCCCAGGTGGCCCGTGCCGGTTTGACCCGCCAGCGCCCGACCGTAGAACGCGCCTGCACTACAAGGGTCCGTTCGAACCATGGCTATTGTCCGTTTTGCCGCGCTGCTGCTGACGCTGGTCGGCGCCGTTCCCGCCGCCGCGCGCGACACCACCGACTATCCGCATATTCCCGAACCGATGGTGTTCGACATGGTCCGCCCGATGGGCGCGCGGCGGGGCGAGCTGGAGACCAACGTCCTCGCGCTGTCGCCGCTGTCGGGGCAGGAACGCGCAGTCGAATGGGCGCCGGAGATCGAATATGCCGTTGCCGACGGCTTCGCGCTGGAAATCGAGCTGCCGTTCGAAGGCACGCGGCTGGCCGAACTGAAGATGGGCGCGCAGGCGACGATCGGCACGTTCGACCGCGGGCGCGCCGTGCACGGCGTGCAATATCTGGGCATTTACGAGCGCGAGAGCGGGCGGACGTCGCAGGCGCTGCTCTACATGCTGGGGCGCCGGCACAATGAACGGCTGAGCACGATGACGATGGTCGGGGTCGGCGACGTGCGGCTCGGCCAGTCGGAAAGCGATGCCGGGCTGCTGGTCAACCATTCGACCTTCTACGACCTGGGGCGCGACCGGATCGCCGGGGTCGAGGTCAATTACAAGTCGCACCGCGATGGCGGGGTGGCGATCATCCCGCAATTCCATGCGCCGCTGGCGGACAAGGTGAATGTGCAGTTGGGCGTCGGCGCCGACAAGCAGCGCGGCGAACGGGCGCGGCCGGTGGGGGGCGTGCGGTTGATCAAGGAGTTTTGAGGGGGGCTCGTGCGCATCCGCGTCTTGCGGCACCGCCCCGATTCGAGCATTCTTCCGTCGCTTCTGTGATGGGAGTGATATGCCATGAGCGCAATATTGGCGTCGGTAGGGTTGGGCGGTGAAAATCGTCGACAGGACGTGATTGCCGTTCAATCGCTGTTGCAAAGCGTCGGCGTCTCGCCGGTCCGATCGACGGGCTCTGTGGGCGAAAGACGATCCGGGCCATCGAGCAGTTTCAGCGCGATGTGATACGACGGCCCGATGGGCGGATCGACGTTCGTGGCCCGACTTTTCGACATCTATCGGCAAAGGCGGCGGCATCCCGCAACCGGCAGGCGCTGACGACACCACCTGTCCCGCCCCGGCACACTAGACCGCTGGAACGACCCAAGTCATCGCGACCTGTCGCATCGCCGCCATCTGCTTCGCCGAAACCCAGGTTCGAACCGTTGGTCGAGTATTGGCGGGAAAGAACCGTACTTCCCGGCCCGGCGATCAACGCTGGACTGGTTTGCCCGACCAGTTCGCACATGATGGCGCTGCTGGGCGATCCTAACAGCCAACGGATGAAAGGGTTGACCGCAACAGAATCGGTCGGCCCGTTCCGCGCAACCGGACTGAAGCCGGCGCTGGCAAGCCTGCGCAGTGTGCTGGCGACGGTTTTACGGAAATACCCGACGCTGAACGGCATCCTGGGGTATAACGGCATGCATCTCATTCGAAAGACGCGGAACGGTGCATCCTACTCGAACCATTCCTGGGGGATCGCGATCGACTTCGTCATCGGTGTCGACGCTCCTCCTTATGGTGCCGGTTACTCCATGCGCGGCTTGGACGTGATGGTGCCCCACTTTCACCGAGCGGGCTGGTATTGGGGCGGCGGCTATCGAAGTATCGGTCGTAAGGACGCGATGCACTTCGAATGCGGGTTGGCGCTTGTGCGGAGTTTCCACCCACATTTCCCAAGTAAGGCGCTGATTTCGCTGTCCTGACCATTATATTTCCTATATAAAACATGGTGTTGAAGGCTGCGAGGGGCGCGTTTCATGGATCACCCAGAGGGTGCGGGCTTGCAACGG
>NZ_QQWV01000090.1:0-2647 GCF_003951715.1 Sphingomonas sp. ABOLH
CCCCCAGCATCAGCTCGAACATCGCCCACACCAGCGCATCCGCCCGATCCGGCGACCGCCCCGGCCCCTCATACCCGCCGCCGGCCACCAGCCCGCACAGCTCGTCCTCCAACGCCGGAAACGCCCCCACATGAAACGCCCGCCTGCCTTCATATAGCGCCACCACCGGCTCGGCCCGCGCGGCCTTGCCCCGCGACGCATGGACCAGCCGCACCGGCAATCCGGCATCCGCCGCGCGCAGCACGCTGGCGACCATCGCCCCGCCCTGGTTCGATTCCGCCACCACCCGGTCTGCGCCATGCCGCGCCGCGCACGCCGCGACCGCCGATGCCCAGCCCTCGGGCGACAGGCCCGACACGCTCGCATCCTCCAGTACATAGGCGTATCCGTCCGCACCCTTGCCGACCGCGACGATCCCGCACGCATCGCCGCCGATCCCGGCCGGCGGATCGACGCCGATCACCACCCGCACCAAAGTCGGCACCGCGTCCACCCGCCGCTCCTCGATCATCGCGCGCGACCACAGCGCGTCCGCGACATCCTCGATCAGCTCGCCCTCCAGCTCCTGCCGCCCCAGCCGCGTGCCGGCATAGGCCCCCTCGATCTGCGCGAAGTAACTCTCCGCCAGATGCCGGTTGTCGCGCGACCGCCCGCCGGTGATCCGCACCCCCGGCATCCCCCGTATCCGCCTGAGCAGCGGGATCACGCGCGGCGTGGTCGTGACCAGCGTCTGCGGCCGCTCCCCGGCCCGCATCCCCATCATCAGATTGTCCCAGGTCGCATCGGCGTTGCGCCATTTCGCCAGCTCGTCGCACCACGCGATATGATGCTCCGGCCCGCGCAGCCCGTCGGGGCTTTCGGCGGCAAAGACATGCGCCTCCGCCCCCGATCCGAACTCCACGACGCCGCGCGAGGGACGATAGGTGACCGACCCGTAATGCCGCCCGATCGCCAGCACCCCCGCCGGCCCGCGCACCATGACGCTCTCGACATCGCGCCGGGTCGCCCCGACCAGTGCGATGCGCAAATCGCCCTGCTCCGCCGCCCGCGCGCACACCCATTCGGCCCCGGCGCGGGTCTTGCCGAACCCCCGCCCCGCCTGGATCAGCCACACCGTCCAGTCATTGTCCGCGATCGTCTGTCCGTCATGCGCCCACAGCCTGAAGCGCGTCGCCAGTTCGCTGCGCCGATGCGGCGTGACCTTCATCAGAAAGCGTTCGAGCTGTGCGTCGCTCAATTCGGTCATGGCCGCGACCAGCGGGTCGATGCCGCTCATACCCGGCGCTCCTGCTTGCCGCGCATCGCCTTGATCCGCGCGATCAGCATCGCGTCCGTCTCGGCCTGGGTCGCACGGGAACGCTGTTCGCGATGCCCGCTGCCGCCCTTCACGATCGAACGATGCCGGTCGAGCAGCTTGATCGCCTGTTCGATGCTGATCGCGCCGCAGACCACCGTGTCGGGATCGCCCACCGCCACCCCCTCCAGCGCGGCGATCGCTTTCGACACCAGCATCTCTTCCAGCCGGTCATATCCGGCCAGCAATGCCATGCGCCACTGCGCGGCAAATGCCGGATCGCGCCGCCGCAACGCATAGACGCTCGATTGAGACAGGCCGACGGCCTCCGTCGCGGCGCGCACATTGCAGGTCGCCGCGACATGATCGAGGAACCGCTCCCGCCGGCTCGGCGTCCATCCCTTGTCCGTGCGCTGCTGTTGTACCGGACGATTGGTCCCCGTCGTCAGAACCTGTTCCCTCGCCATGTCCCCACCCCCCAGACGCGGTTCGGGGCCGACGACGTTTCCGCCCGGCCCCGATCCCTACAATTCCCGATGTTCCTGTTTTGTGCCATATCAGCGTGACGATGTCAACAGGAATGTTCCCATTTGGTTCGTTTTCGCCGGGGCATGGCGGATCGTCGTCCGCACCCCCACATAAGACATATCGTCGGCAGATGGTCCGTAGGCGCCAGCGACCGGGAGACGCACGCGCTTCCGCTTACGCCGTCGGGAGCGTCGAATATGGACCTCAACGATCTTCTCCACCGTCATCAGGTGTCCCTGATGCGTGCCGCCCATGCCCATTCGGTTGAGGCGGCGCATGCCCATGGCGGCATGGCCCGCGGCTATGAACGCCGGATCGCGGCGTTGCGCGACCTGCTCGGCGCCTCGGGCCGGATGGTGGCGGCATGACCGCCGTGCTCGATCCCACGCCGGTCGCCGAAACTCCGGCCGCCCCCCCGGCCGAACCGACGACGCCGCGCCCCGGCGCGATGAAGTTCCGCCGCAAATACACGACCGTCCGCCTGACCCCGGATCAGGCCACCCGCCAGGGCCAGGTCGCCACCAGCGCCTTCCGCCACTTCGGCGAACGCGACGCGGCGATGGCGTTCCTCAACGCCCATGACGAAACCCTGGGCGGCCGCCCGCTCGACCTCGCCATCGCAAGCGCCGAAGGGCTGGCCTCGGTCGAAGCGGCGATGGCGGGGCGGAAGGCCTGACCTTCCCCTTTCGCGCGAAACCGTTGATGCGGAGTAGGGCCCGAGGGAAACGGCCTGATCTTCCCTTCACGCGAAACCGTTCATGCTGAGTAGGGACTAAGCGAAGTCGAAGGCCCGTATCGAAGCACGGGCAGCCCCCTATCCCCACC
>NZ_QQWV01000091.1:0-2547 GCF_003951715.1 Sphingomonas sp. ABOLH
GGGCGTGCGCCGTTGTGGCGCGAAGAAGAAAGGAGAGTTCGAATGAACTGAGCTTATTGGCATAGCTCATGCCTGACCGACTTACCGGTGCTGGTGATGAACCGGCTGAGATTCCGAAAGGAAAACGGGACCATAGCATGTCGGGGTACGGATCGAAGTTGGGCGCCGCAGCCTGACGGTTGACCAGCAGGCAAGGCGCGCATGGTGAAGACTTGATTGTTTGAATCCCAGTTTCCAACGACCACTAGGTAGGTGACGGTGAACGCGGCTGACACACCGTCTCGAGCGGAGCGAGGAGCACGGCCCTGCAAATCGCTGCCAGTCCGCCCGGCGTGGCCCCGGTAAGGGGATTAAGGAAACGAACGGGGCACCTAAACGCGCCGCGACTCCTCACTCGCGCAACTGCGGGATCGCCTAAACAGGACGGCTTGCCGGACCTGCATGGCGACGGAGCCGTCATAGTAGTCAAATGCCCGGTGCAATGGCCGGGACAACCGCCGAGAGGCGGACGGGACAGCGGTATAAGCGGGAGCGATCCTTGTCGAAATCCGCGCGCCCGGGCGAAGGACGGCAGTTCTGTAAACTCGATGGATCAACGGAAAGGAACTGCTGATGCAGACCGCTACTATCCTGAGACGGATCGAGAAGCTTCCGGCCCTGTCGCGGGCGGGCAAGCGGATCAATGGTCTCCACCGCCTCATGCGGTCCCGCTGCTTATATGAGCGGGCTTATGACAGGGTATCCCGAAACCGGGGTGCCATGACGCCGGGAGTAGACGGCCAGACCTTCGACGGCATGACGCTGGCGAGGCTGGATCGTCTGACCCAAGGCGTGGCGGAAGGCCGTTACCGCCCTCGTCCAGTGCGGCGGGTCTATATCCCCAAGGGTAATGGTAAAATGCGCCCATTGGGCATTCCTACGGCGGATGATCGCATCGTTCAGGAGGCGGCGAGAATGATCCTCGCGGCGATCTATGAGCCTGTGTTCTCGAAACACAGTCATGGGTTTCGCGCGGGTCGCTCCTGCCACACGGCTCTCGAAGAGATCCGCAGAACCTGGACGGGCGCGAAATGGCTGATCGAAGTGGATGTTCGCGGGTTCTTCGACAACATCGACCATGATATCCTGCTCAGCCTATTGGCCCGCCGGATCGATGATCCTGTGTTCATTGATCTGATCGGGACGATGCTCAAGGCCGGGTGCATGGACGAATGGAAGTTCGAGCGGACCTATAGCGGCACTCCACAGGGCGGGGTCATCTCGCCCTTGCTTGCCAACATCTATCTTCATGAGCTTGACTTGTTCATGGAGGAAATGCGGGCTCGCTTCGACAAGGGCGTCAAACGGCGGGCCAATCCCGCATATGTTGTCCAAAGCCAGAAAATCGCCGCACTTCGCAAGGAGATCGATGCAATCCGTGCCGTTGGCGCGGATGAGGCAGAGGTCCGAACCCGTCTTGCTCGGATCGAAGCCATCAATCGGGATCGACGGAAGATATCATCCGTTGATCAAATGGACCCCAACTTCCGCCGCCTGCGCTATTGCCGTTATGCCGATGACTTCCTCGTCGGCGTGATCGGCAGCAAGGCGGATGCCGTTCGGATCATGGCCGACATACAGCACTTCCTCGCTGATCGGCTCAATCTGACGGTATCACCGGAGAAAACCGGGGTTCGCGATGCATCGAGGGGATCGCCGTTCCTTGGCTTCCACGTATGCGCCTTCACGCTGCGCTCTCCCGGAACAATGGCGGGGCGACAGGCGGTCGGCGGCGGGATGCGACGCATCCTTCGTCGGCCAACGCGGGGGAATATCAAGCTGTGGGTGCCGAGGGATCGGGTCTATGCGTTCTGCAGGCGCAAAAAGCTCGGCAACCTCGACATGAGGAATGGCCGGGTGCGTCCGCAACTCATGGAATCCAGTTTGGCGGAGATTATCGTTGCCTATAACTCAGAGTTCCGGGGCTTCGCGAACTATTATGCGATCGCCGATGGCGTGAAAGCGTCACTCGACAAGTTGGAGCTGGTCATGCTCAGGAGCCTCTTTGCGACTGTAGCATGCCGGCGACGCTCGACGAGGCGGCAGGCCGAGGAATATCTGAAGATGGGGTCGGATCACGGTGTTATCACCGTGGTTCGGGGCGAGCCGCGCGTCCATAAGGTGTGGAAACTGAAGCATCTGATCGTGAAGACGTGGGATAACCCCCTCGTCGACTCCATCACGGTAGGCTCTCGCCTTGCGCAGAGCCCGAACGATCTGGTCACGCGCCTGAGTGCCGAGCAATGCGAGGCATGCGGCGACACCGATGGTCCGTTCGAGATGCATCATCCCAATCGCCTGAAAGATAAGCGACGCGACCAACTGACGCCTTGGGTACAATCGGCACGACGGCGCAGGACAGTCGTCCTGTGCCACAAGTGTCATGTTGCGCATCACGGTGGCCGGATGCCTGTCAGAATGGAGAGCCGTGTGCATTGAAAGGTGCAAGCACGGTTCGGGGGGAGGCGCTGGGGCGTCCTCGAAAGAGGCGTCTCGCGTCTACCCTAC
>NZ_QQWV01000092.1:0-2481 GCF_003951715.1 Sphingomonas sp. ABOLH
GTAAGCGTGGCCTGAGGGCCGCCTTGCCCGTTTGGCCGTAGCCGGGATGCTTATCGTCTTTGACGAGGGCGCGGGCGGTGCGGGAAGTTTTCGGTTCTGAGACTGGTCGTACGAGCGCTCGTACGACTGGTCGTGTGGAGGTGGTCGGCCGGGTATCGGGCCGACGGAGCTGGTCGGACGCGGAGAAGCTGGAGATCCTGGCCGAGGCGTTCCGGCCGGGCGTGCGGGTCCGTGATGTCATCGCCCGGCGCGAGGTGTCGAGCAGCCTGATCTATACGTGGCGCAAGCAGGCGCGGCTGGGCAAGCTGGGCGGGGTCGCGCCTGCGCTGCCGGCATTCGCCGAGGTGCGCGTGGCCGATGTCGCCGCACCTGCGCCGCAGCCGGCGACATCCACGTCTGGCCTCATCTGCATCGAATTTCCGGGTGGCGTCCGAGTGAGCGTGGACGGGTCGGTGGACGCCGGCGCGCTGGCGCGAGTGTTGTCGGTGCTGCGTTGAGCCCCACGCCGTTGCCGACGCGGGTGTTCCTGGCGTGTGGCGTCACCGACATGCGCAAAGGGTTCGATGGCCTGGCGGTACTGGTGCAGCAGGTGCTGGCCCAGAACCCGCACTCGGGCGCGTTGTTCGCGTTCCGGGGCAAGCGGGGTCATCTGGTCAAGCTGCTGTGGTTCGATGGGCAAGGCCTGTGCCTGTTCTCCAAGCGGCTCGACCGGGGTCGGTTCGTCTGGCCGGTGACCGCGACGGGCACGGTGACGCTGACGCCGGCACAATTGTCGATGCTGCTGGAGGGCATCGACTGGCGTCGCCCAGAGCGGACGTTCACGCCGACGCTGGCGGGGTGAAAACGGCGGTTTTGCGACGCTTTTTCTCGCCCGTCGATGCGTGATCTGTTATGAAATGCGGGTGCTGGAAGCGCCTGTTTCCCCTGCTGATGCCACCGCGCGGATCGCCGCGCTGGAGGCATCGCTCGCCCGGGCGAATGCCGCGCTCGCCGCCCGCGATCTGCTCATCGACACGTTGCGCGGGCAGATCGCCCGACTGCGGCGGATGCAGTTCGGTGCCTCCTCCGAGAAGTTGGGCCGCGAGATCGAACAGCTCGAGCTGGCGCTGGAAGAGCTGGAAACGGAGCGGGATGTTTCCGAAGTCGAGACTGCGGCGCCTGGAGTAGCGCCGCGCCTGGCACCGGTCCGCAGTCTGCCGGAGCATCTGCCGCGCGAGGAGGTCGTCCACGAGCCGGCGTCCGGTATCTGCACCTGCCCGGACTGCGGTGGTGCGCTGCGCCGGCTGGGCGTGGACGCGCACGAGATGCTCGACATCGTGCCGGTGCGCTGGCGGGTCGTGCGCAACGTCCGCCCCAAATACAGCTGCCGGTCTTGCGAGAAGATCGTCCAGGCACCCGCGCCGGTCAGCGCTGTGGCGCGGGGCAAGGCGACCTTCGCGACGCTGGCGCACGTCGTCGTCTCCAAGTTCGACCACCATCTGCCGTTGTACCGCCAGGCCGAGATGATGGCCGCGCAGGGGCTCGAGATCGACCGCTCGACGCTCGCGGGCTGGGCCGGGCAAGCTGCAGCACTGCTCGACCCGGTGGTCAGCCGTATCCGTGACGAGGTGCTCAAGGCCGACAAGATCCACGCCGACGACACGCCGGTGCCGGTGCTCGACCCCGGCCGTGGCAAGACCGCGACCGGGCGGCTGTGGGTGTACGCCGCCGACGACCAGGCGTCCGGCAGCACGACACCGCCCGCAACATGGTATCGCTTCACGCCCGACCGCACCGCGGCGCACCCGCAGGCGCATCTCGCCGGCTTTCGCGGCTTTCTCCAGGCCGATGCCTATGCGGGCTATGACGCCCTGTACCGCGGTGGCGTCACAGAGGTGGCATGCTGGGCACACTTCCGGCGCAAGGTGTTCGACCTGCACGAGCGCCTCTCCACGCCGCTGACCACCGATATCCTGGAGCGCATCGGCGCGCTCTATGCCGTCGAGGCGGAGGTGCGTGGTCAGCCGCCGGATGTACGCCGTCGAGCGCGACAGGAACGAAGCCAGTCGCTGGTCGACGCCTTGCGCGAGGTGCTCGACGCTGCCCTTCGCCGCCTGTCGCCCAAGTCCGACATGGCCAAAGCCATCGCCTATGGCACCAAACGCTGGCCGGCGCTGTGCCGCTTCCTGGGTGACGGGCGTCTGGAGATCGACAACAACATCGCGGAGCGGGCCCTGCGCGGCGTCGCCGTGGGAAGGCGCAACTGGCTGTTCGCGGGTTCGCGCGCAGGCGGCGAGCGAGCCGCCGCCATCTACACCGTCATCCAGACCTGCAAGGCCAACGGCGTCGACCCGCAGGCCTATATCGCCGATGTCATCGCCAGGGTCGCCGGCGACTGGCCCGCCACCCGCTGGGACGAGCTGATGCCGTGGAACTGGGTGCCCCAGACAGATCAGCCAACAGCCCAAGCCGCATAAACTGCGGTCCTCACGCCACGCTTAC
>NZ_QQWV01000093.1:0-2471 GCF_003951715.1 Sphingomonas sp. ABOLH
GCACTGCCCCCCACCCCAATTCCCCGCCATCCGCCCGCTCCGGCGTTGACAGCCGCCCTGCGCTGGCCGAAACCGCCCATGGACCGGGGGCGGACGATCAGCGGGTTGGAAGGGTAGTGATGATGGACGGCGACAGCACCACGGGCGCGCCACGCACGGCGGGCATGATGCTGCGTTCGGCACGCGAGGCGCAGGGCCTGACCCTGTCGGACGTCGCGCAGCGCACGCGGATTCCGCTGCGCCACCTCGAAGCGGTCGAGGACGGCAAGTTTCAGGCGCTGCCCTCGATCACCTATGCGATGGGCTTCGGCCGCGCCTATGCCCGCGCGGTCGGCGTGGACGAGACCGAGGTCGCGCGCGCGCTGCGTGCCGAACTGGCCGCCAATTACCAGCGCCCCGAACCGCTGCAGGACCTCGAACCGATCGACATGCGCCGTGGGCCCTCGCCCAGCGTCGTCGTGATCGCCGCGGCGATCGCCATCGTCCTGCTGCTGGGCGTCGGCCTGTATTTCGGCACCTCGCTGTTCCGCCGCGACGAACCGGCCAATCCGCAGGCGACCGTCGCCGGCGACCTCGGCATGTTGCCGCCGACCGCCACGCCCGCGACCGGCGGCACCGCTCCCGTCGCCCCGCCGGTCCCGGCGGGCGGTGGACAGGTGACGCTGACCGCCATCGGCACCACCTGGGTCCGCATCTTCGACGACACCGGCACGCTGGTGAACAAGGAGATGAAGGAGGGCGATCGCTACGACGTGCCGATGACCGCCGAGAACCCGCAGATCCGCACCGGCCGTCCCGACCTGCTGACCGTCACCGTCAACGGATCGAACGTGCCGCCGCTCGGCACCGGCGAACGCCCGGTCACCGTCGCGCTGAGTGCCGAAGCGCTGCGCAACCGTGGCGCGGCCAGTCCCACGCCGACGCCGTCACCCGCCGGTTAAGCGTGGCGACAGCTCGACTGCCTAGTTTCCAGCGGCCCGTCCAACCTGCTCCGGGGGGAGTTTTCATGCGCCATTTCAAAGCCCTGCCGCTTCTCGCCCTGCTTGCCGCATGGCCGGCGACCGCCCAGACCACCAGCCAGATCGAACCGCGCGTCAACAAGCTGGAGCGCGAGATGCGCGCCGTGCAGCGGAAAGTCTTTCCGGGCGGCGCCCCCAACCAGGTCGAACCGCAGATCACCGCACCGACCCAGCCGACCGAAATTCCCGGCAGCCCGTCGAGCGGCCCTCTCGCCACACTGACCTCGCGGGTCGACGCGCTCGAATCGCAGCAGCAGTCGCTGACCGGCCAGCTCGAACAGGCGCAATACAAGCTGCGCCAGCTCGAATCGGCGTTCGAGGCATACAAGTCCGCGACCGATGCGAAGCTGAAGGCACTGGAATCGGCCGGCGCGCCCGCCATCGCCCCCGCCACTCCGGGCGCGGTCGCCGCCTCGGGCGACACCTCGACCGACACCGCCGCCCCCGCGACGCGCGGTCCGGGCAATGGCGGCGGCACGCTCGGCGGCACCACCGTCCGCCCGCCCGCCGTCACCGCACCGGCCGCCACCGCCGACCCGGCGCGCGCCGCCCGCATCGCCGCGATCGACAAGCCCGCCACCGGCGACGCGGCCGAAGACGGTTATCTCTACGGCTTCCGCCTGTGGAGCGCGAAACTCTATCCCGAAGCCATCGCCGCCCTGCGCCCGGTCGTCGCGAAATACCCGAAACACCGCCGCGCCAGCTATGCCCAGAACCTGATCGGCCGGTCCTATCTCGACGACGGCAAGCCCAGTTTGGCGAGCCGCGAATTCTACGATAATTACAAGAACATGCCCGACGGCGAACGCGCGCCCGACAGCCTGTTCTACTTGGCCGACGCACTCACCAAGTTGAAGAAGACCAAGGAAGCCTGCGACGTCTATGGCGAACTGACCGACGTCTATGGCGACAAGATTTCGGGTGCGATGAAGGCGGACGTGGCGAAGGGGCGGGCGGCGAACAAGTGCGCGGCGTAAGCGCGATCGCCCGCCTTTCCGTTGGTGCTGAGTAGGGACTGAGCGAAGTCGAAGACCCGGTTGGCGGTCCTTCGATACGCTGCTTCGACAAGCTCAGCAGCTACTCAGGACAGACGGGTCTAGAGCTTTTCTTGCCCCCCACCCGTTCAGTTCGAGCAGCTTCGAGCTTGTCGAGAAGCGTCCGTCGAGAACCCGGTGGTCGGGGCAGCCCCTTCTCGAATTCAGTTCTCGACAGGCTCGAACCTGCGCTCGAAGCAAACGGGGGACTAGGGGAAGGAACCCATGCCGCAGTCCGATTCACGTCAACCATGCCGCATTCCATGACCCTCCCCCCCGAAACCCTCACCCGCTTCACCCGCGACCTGACGGCGCTGACCCCGCCGCCGACCCCCGACCGCCCGCTGGCCATCGCCGTCTCCGGCGGCCCCGACTCGATGGCGCTCCTCGCCCTCGCCGCGACCGCCTTCCCCGGCAG
>NZ_QQWV01000094.1:0-2330 GCF_003951715.1 Sphingomonas sp. ABOLH
CCGCTCCATCGCCGCGACATAGGCCGGCGCCACGATCTTCTTCGACATGACCTGCTCCTTTCCCGTCACCGTTGACCGAAAAAGGATACGCCTCTCACCGTCGCCTGAGCAGCAGCTAACCCACAAGTGTCCGCGCCCTTGTCCACGTACAGGGATTACCAAGCCCGGCTTATATGCCGGGTCACGCCTCCAACATATTGGGGGGCGCAAATGACCAAATCACCAATTCTGTTGGCTATATGTCTCATTGGCTGCGTACCTACTTCGCCAGATGCAGCACTAATTGACGCTGCAAAATCTGCGGTAAGCCGGGACTTGAAAGACCCGTCATCAGCGCAATTTCGAGACGTAAGTGTCATCAAACAATACTGCGTGTTTGGTGAAGTAAACTCAAAAAATTCGTTTGGTGCATTTGTAGGCTTCAAAAAGTTCGTTTTTGACAGCAAGCGTCACAAAGCGATGATTGATCCTACGACAAACGAGCCAATTGACATTGATAATTTGGATGATGGAAAATTTCAGTCTGGATTAGATTTTACTGCTATGGCTCTAAAATGCGCTGACTATGCGTAAACTAATGTAAGAGGCGGCGCATAGCCGGTCGGGCTGGATTGATTGTATGAGCTTCCGTAAGCCCTTTAAGGCGGTTCCAATCAAGGTGGGGCCGTATTACCGCAACAAGCAACGCAAGGCGCGTAGGCGGTCCCTCATCGCCGCTGTAGGGCTACTGGCTGGCGCTGGCGTGGTTGGGGGTATTGTTGGTGCCGGTTCGGTAGTGTTGCCGTCTAATCGCGTAGCTACCCATATCGACCGGGTATCGGGCTGTAATGCTACCGATGGCGACACGATCCGTTGTGGCAATGAGCGAATCCGGCTGGCCGGTATTGATGCCCCCGAACTGCCGGGACATTGCCGCGAAGGTCGTCGTTGTGCGCCGGGTGATCCGTATGCCGCCACTACCAGGTTGCGAAAAGCAATCGAGGGCGGTGTCCATATCGAGCGGGTAGGCACGGATCACTATGGGCGGACGGTTGCCGCCCTGTCGAACAACGATGGCGACCTATCTTGTATGCAGCTTCGCAACGGTCATGCCGTGTATGTTGCCCGTTGGGATAACGACGAACGGATAGCCCGTACCTGCCCCGATCAGATACGGACACGTTGAGCCGATTAGCGATTGGTTGTCGCGGAAGCGGCATGGTTGGGAAAGGCGAAGTCTTAGGAAAATGGACCCCCACCCCCCTTACCAATCGATTCACAGCCAACGACAAAAATAAAGGCCGCCCTCACATAAGGCATTGTATTTGCTTGCTTTTAAGTGTTGGCAAGCAACCAATCCTTGCTCGAAAGCAATCCGAAAACACCTTTGCGGCAATTTCGTGATGCTCAATCGCGACAATGATCGAGTCATGGAGTGGTAAAGCCGGTATGTTGTACTCGAATGCAAGCTTTGTGATCGCATCCAACAATACTTCACTTTCGATGTATTGAAGCTCGCCCCACCTAACTAAACTATCAGGCCATGATTTTAGGAGCGGGAGCGCTGCACAAACTGCCTCTTCGATAGTTTTGATCGGGTAATCTTTGCCGAGCGTTCGCCCCGGAAAATCTTCACTGTACCGCTTGCCGTTATCAGGCGACCACGCGGTATGGAATTTGTCATGCCCCAAGGTTTGTGAAACCCATAATTTAACAATATCGCGGTGAAAACCGATGCCGGCGTATGGATCACCCATCGGCAACGGCTTGCCGGCTAGTGCGTGCAAGATGGTTAGATGACTACCAGAGATTGAGCAGCCCCCATCGGGTGGTCCGGGTTATTAGTTAGTGCATTGTCGTCTCCGCCGCCATTGCCGGTCGTAGGTGGAGCGAAGCGGAACCGGAGGCCGGCAATGGCGGTGTCGCCGCTTGTGGTGCGGGCGGCCGATAGCCCAGGCTGCTGTGCGGCCGGACGGTGTTGTAGTGACGGCGCCACGCCTCGATCAGTACCCTTGCTTCAGCGAGGCTGTAGAAGATCTCGCCGTTGAGCAGCTCATCGCGCAGCGAGCCGTTGAAGCTCTCGTTGTAGCCATTCTCCCACGGCGAACCCGGCACGATGTACAGCGTCTTCACGCCAACCTGCCCGAGCCATTTCTGAACCGCGGTAGCGATGAACTCGCTGCCGTTATCTGATCTGATATGCGCGGGCGGACCCCTCGCGATGAACAGGTCGGCAAGCGCTGCCAGCACGTCTTCGTGTCGAAGCTGGCGCGCGACGACCAGTGCCAGGCATTCCCTGCTGGCCTCATCGATGATGGTCAGTATCCGGAACTTGCGCCCGTCATGCGTCC
>NZ_QQWV01000095.1:0-2257 GCF_003951715.1 Sphingomonas sp. ABOLH
TCAGGGGCGGGCTCGACGCAGGGTCGGTTGATGCTCGGCAGCGATCGGTTCTTCGACGAGCGGTCGTTCGATCCGGATGACATTCCGGGGTATTTGGCTGGTTTGCCATAAGTCGGTGCCTCTAGCCGTCGCCTCGGGGCAAGCCCGGCGTGGCGATGAAGGCTTTGGTTTCGCGCTGTTACCAACGCAATTTTGCTGCGTCTGCGAAAGCCTCTTGTATCCGATCCGCGAATCGGGCAGCTTGATCGCAGCCCGGCAATGGCGTCGGGCACGCAATAGCAGCGACAAGCCTCTCCAGCGCCGGGGAGGTTCCCGCTGACGGAGTACGGGCATCGGCCCGTCATCCGACACAGGCAACGAAGCCGCCAGAACGCGCCCGACTAGGGCCGCCGTTCTGGCGGCTTTTTTCGTTTCCGGCTCTGGGAGGCAGGAATGGCAACGGCATATTGGCAAGACACGCAGGTTGAGCGCGAAGGCAGCGACAGTTTCTGGAACAGCGGGCACAAGCCGACGCTGATCGCCGCGTTCCTGTACTTCGACCTCGCGTTCATGGTGTGGGTGTTGCTCGGGCCGCTCGCGCCCGACATCGCACTGACGCTGGGGCTGTCGCCCGCGCAGAAGGGGCTGATGGTCGCGGTGCCTACGCTGGCGGGCGCGGTGCTGCGGGTCGTCAATGGCCTTGCGGTCGATCGGATCGGGCCGAAGCGCGCCGGGGCGATCAGCCAGATCATCGTCATCGCCGGCCTGTTCGTCGCGTGGCTGCTGGGCGTAAACAGCTTTGGCGGCACGCTGGCGCTGGGCGTGATCCTCGGCTTTGCCGGCGCGTCCTTCGCTATCGCCCTGCCGCTTGCGAGCCGCTGGTATCCGCCGGAGCATCAGGGCAAGGCGATGGGCCTCGCCGGCATGGGCAATTCGGGCACGGTGCTGGCCGCATTGTTTGCGCCTGCGCTCGCCAAGCTGTTCGGCTGGAACACCGTGCTGGGCCTGGCCTGCATTCCGCTGACCCTCGTCTTCTTCGCCTATATGGTGATGGCGAAGGACGCGCCGAATGCACCCGCGCCGCGTTCGCTGACCGCCTATCTCAGCCCCCTGAAGCTGGCCGACGCCTGGTGGCTGATGGGCTTCTATGCCGTGACCTTCGGCGGGTTCGTCGGGTTGGCGGCCAGCCTGCCGGTCTACTTCACCGATCAATTCGGGCTCTCGACGATCGCGGCCGGCTATTGCACCGCCGCCTGCGTCTTTGCCGGGTCGCTGGTGCGGCCGATGGGCGGGGCGCTGGCCGACAAGGTCGGCGGCGTGAAGGCGCTGACCGCCGTGTTCGCGGTCGCTGCGCTGGCGCTGGTGGGAGTGAGTGCGGCGGGCAGCGTCGAGGCGGCACTGGCGCTGTTCGTGCTGGCCATGCTGGCGCTCGGCACCGGCAACGGCGCGGTGTTCCAGCTGGTGCCGCAGCGTTTTGCCGCCGAGATCGGCGTAATGACCGGACTGGTCGGCATGGCCGGCGGGGTCGGTGGCTTCTACCTCGCCTCGTCGCTCGGCCTCGCCAAGCAATGGACGGGGAGCTTTGCGCCCGGCTTCCTGATCTTCGCCGCGCTGTCGGTCCTCGCGCTGGGCGGACTGACGCTGGTCAAGGCCGGCTGGCGCCGCCGCTGGGCGACCGCCGACGGCGTGCGGATCTGATCCCTCTTCACCGGATGATAGTCATGCAACACGAACCCATCCAAAGCCCGCAAGGCGACACCCGCGAGCACTTGATCGTCATCGGCAACGGCATGGCGGGATGCCGCGCGGTCGAGGAATTGCTGGCGCGCGATCCGAACCGGTACCGGGTAACGATCTTCGGTGCCGAACCGCTGGTGAACTATAACCGCATCATGCTGTCGCCGGTGCTGGCCGGCGAGAAGACGTTTGACGAGATCGTCATCAACGGCCTCGACTGGTATGCCGACAATGGGATCACGCTGCTGAGCGGCGATCCGGTGATCGCCATCGACCGCGCCGCGCGGACGGTGACCAGCCGCAGCGGCCTGACGCTCGACTATGACCGGCTGCTGATCGCGACCGGGTCCGATCCGTTCATCATCCCTGTGCCCGGCAAGGACCTGCCCGGCGTCATCAGCTTTCGCGATATGAACCCACATTTCCCAAGTAAGGCGCTGATTTCGCTGTCCTGACCATTATATTTCCTATATAAAACATGGTGTTGAAGGCTGCGAGGGGCGCGTTTCATGGATCACCCAGAGGGTGCGGGCTTGCAACG
>NZ_QQWV01000096.1:0-2196 GCF_003951715.1 Sphingomonas sp. ABOLH
GATCGCGGCGTACCCGGCGAACCTCACCGCGCCCACTCAGGCCACCCGGTCTTGACCGCGATCCCGACCAGCAGCAGCGCGAACGCCATCCGCATCACCCACGCCACCGCCGCCCGCAGCGCCGAGCGCTTGGCATCGCGCCACGCCTTCAACAGCTCGCGCAGCTCCTGCACGTCGCCCGCCGCCGCCGCATCCGACAGCCCGATCCTGGCCATCGCCCGCGTCGCGCCCAGCTCGCCCGCCTCCTCCGCAATCGCGCGCAGCGTCTGCAGGTCGGCGCCATCGTCCGCCGCCTGCCCCATCAACTGCGCCAGCAGCCCCGTATCGCCCATGTCTTGTCTCCCGCTCATGCCCGCGCTAGCCCACGCCCGTGAGACCGCGCCTCCGCATCATCGCCGCCGCCTTCGCCGCGGCGCTCCTCGCCTTCCTGTTCGCGCTGCCGTTCCTCAAAGGGAAACGCTGCCTCGACGCCGGCGGCCGGTTCGACCGCACGACGTTGGTTTGCACGCTGCCCGAGCCGCCGCGCTGATCCCCCTCGCCGCGCACGTCACCCCAGCGCAGGCTGGGGTCTCTCGCGGCAAGCAGACCGAACCCCACCAGGAGATCCCAGCCTTCGCTGGGATGACGCCGGTGGCGAGAATCACATCCCCACCAACGCCCGCTTCTCCTCGGCCGTCAGGAAATCCGCCCCCGCGACCCGCGTCCACAACTGGTCGCGCTCGTCGGAGAGCGCCGGAATCGCCTCGACCTCGATCTCCAGCGCCCCCGTCCCCAGCCAGCCATCGATCCCCTGCCCGATCGCGCCCAGCACCCGGTTGCCCAGCGGCACGATCGTCTGCCGCCACAGCGCCCGGTTCGCCTCGCGATAGTTCGCAAAGGTATTGTCCCCCGGCAGCCCCAGCAGCATCGGCGGCACCCCGAACGCCAGCGCGATCTCGCGCGCCGCCTGCGCCTTCAACCCTACGAAATCCATGTCCGCCGGGGTCAGGCTCATCGCCTGCCATTTCAGCCCGCCGTCGAGCAGCATCGGCCGCCCGGCATTGGCCGCGCCGGCAAAGGCATCGTCCATCTGCGCGCGCAGCCGTTCGAACTGCTCGCCCGACAGCACCCCGCCATCGCCCGGATCATGGACCAACGCGCCCGAAGGCCGCGCGGCATTGTCGAGCAGCGCCTTGTTCCACCGCGCCGCCTGGTTGTGGATCGCCACCGCCCCCGCCGCCACGCCCAGGCACCCCAGCCCATAATGATCGTCCAGCGGATGAAAGCCGCGCAGATGGACCAGCCCCGGCCGACCGCCCTCGCCCTCGCCCAAGATCCGCAGCACCCGCTCGCCCACCCGGTAGCGATAGGCGACCGGCCACCCGGTCGCATCCGCCTCGACCGTCACCCGCTCGGGGCGCAGCGCATAGAGCTCGCCGATCCCGCCCGCGCCATCGTCGATGATCTGGACATAGGCATTGCCGTGCAGCAGCAACTGCGCCGCCACGCTCTCCAGCAAATCCTGCCCCGCCGACCGCGCCGCGACCAAAGCCACGGCCCGCGCGTCGCCCTTCACCGGCAGCGACGCCAGCCCCTCCGCCACGATCCGCACCGCCCGCTGCGCGATCGGATTGCCCAGATACGCCTCGCGCAGCTGCGCCTCATAGCCCTGCGCCCAATCCCCCGCCGCCGGCCCGCTGCCGTCGCGCCACAAGGTCGCGCCACCGCGCGCCAACACCGGACGCACGCCATCGCGCCCGGACCTGCGTCCGAACCATTTCATGTTCGTTCTCCTGTTGCCGGGCCGCGCCCGGTCGGTTTCGATGACGCGGCGACGTTGCCGCGAGCAATGGACGTACCCCCGCGAAGGCGGGGGCCCCGACGCAGGGCTCGCCACAAACCGCGAGTCGATGGCCGTACCCCCGCGAAGGCGGGGGTCCAGAGCCGCAAACGCCACCGCCCATAACCCTGGATCCCCGCCTTCGCGGGGATACGGCGAGAAACGAAGCGAACCACGCCCACCCGTCACCCCGGACTTGATCCGGGGTCCCGCTTCTTCTCCTTCGGTCGAGCCGGCGCGCTTGCGGCGCCCCCTTCTCGACTACGGTTCTCGACAGGCTCGAACCTGCGCTCGAAGCAAACGGGGGAAGAATTCAGAAGGAAAGGGGGCAGACGGGAACGCCAAAGTGCAAGTACCCACCCTCCCCCACCCACCCC
>NZ_QQWV01000097.1:0-2145 GCF_003951715.1 Sphingomonas sp. ABOLH
GGCCCGGTTGCACCGGCGCGTCGCGGCGCTGGAGGCGCGGCTGGTCGCTCCCACGCCCCCCATCGTCCGGCCGGGCGGGAACGGGTGCCGCCTCCTCCGGCCGGACGATGGGGGGCGTGGGAGCGACCAGCCGCGCCTCCAGCGCCGCGACGCGCCGGTGCAACCGGGCCAGCGCGATCGACAGGGCGATCACGGCGAGGAGGAGGACTATCGTCACCGCCGTCGATTGTGGCACAGGCCGGGGGCCGGTGTCGCCCCCTTCGGGACCAATGGAGATGCACCCATGAAGATATACGGATCGACCATCTCGCCCTTCGTGCGCAAGGCGGTCGTCTTTGCCGAGGAAAAGGGGCTGGCGGTCGAGCTGGTCCCGACCGCGCCGGGGGACACCTCCCCGGCGTTCCGCGCGATCAGCCCGTTCGGTCAGATTCCGGCGCTGGTCGATGGCGACTACACGCTGGCCGATTCGACCGCGATCGTCACCTATCTGGAGGCGAAGCATGCCGAACCGGCGCTGATCCCCGCCGATCCGCAGGCCAGGGGGCGGGTGATCTGGTTCGATGAACTGGCGGATACGATTGTGTTTGGGGTCGGGCGGGCGATGCTGTTCAACCGGGTGGTCGGACCGTTGTTTCGCGGCGGCGCGGGCGATGCGGCGGTGGCGGATGCGGCGGAGCGCGACCAGTGGCCGGCGATCCTCGCCTATGTGAACGGCGCGATCGGGGGCCGGGCGTTCCTGGTCGGCGATACGCTGACGCTGGCCGATATCGCGATCGCCAGCGCGTTCGGCAGCGCGCTGCATGCGTGCGCGCCGGTCGATGCGGCGGCCTATCCGGATCTGGCGCGCTATCTGGACGCGATGCTGGCACGGCCCGCCTTTGCCACGCGGCTGGCGGGGGAGCGGGCGTTTATTCAACGCGCGCGTGAAAAGGTTTCGGCATGAAGTTCGCGTTTGTGAAGTGCCATGGGTCGGGGAATGATTTTCCGTTGATCGATGCGCGGGAGATGGCGCTGTCCGATGGCGAGTGGGCGCGGGTGGCGCGGGCGCTGGCGGACCGGGCGGGGGATGTCGGGGGTGACGGGCTGTTGCTGCTAACCGGTTCGGACCAGGGCAGTATCTTTGGGATGCGGATGTTCAATCCCGATGGGTCGGAGGCGGAGACGTGCCTGAACGGGCTGCGCTGTACCGCGCGGCTGGGGTTCGAGGTGACGGGGGCCGGCGAAGGCCAGGTGCGGTTGAAGACCAGCGTCGCACAGGCGCGCGCGGTGGCGCCGATCGCGAGCGGGGTGACCACGATCGAGACGAGGGTCGGGCCGGTATCGCTCAACCCCGGCGATGTCGGACTGACGGTCGGCGACGCGCCGTTCGTCGATGCGGTGATCCCCGGCCTGCCGAGCGCGCGGCGCTTTACCGCGGTGGCGATGCCCAATCCGCATCTGGTGGCGTTCGTCGAGGCGGTGGACGAGGCGGAGCTGGTCGCACTGGGCGACTGGTGCGAGGCGGCGCCGGCGCTGATTCCGACGCGGGCCAATGTCAGCTTCGTCGAGGTGCGCGAGACCGAGCATGCGCCCGCGCTGTTCGTGCGCACCTATGAGCGCGGGGTGGGGCTGACCAACAGCTGCGGCAGCGCGATGGCGGCGTCGACCCATGCGGCGGCGCGGACGGGCCGGATCGGCTGGGGCGTGGAGACGCGGGTCTTCAATCGCGGCGGCATGGTGCGGGCCAAGGCCGATGCGGACGGCGTGGTGACGATCGCGGGCAATGCGACGTTCGAGTGGGACGGGGAGATCGAGGTCGATCCGGCGACCGGCGGCGTGGGGGCGCTGCGGATCGTGGCGCGGCGGGAGGAGGAGGTTGCGGCCTGGGAAGGGATGCTGGCGGGGTTGTGATCCGGCACCTTCGCGGTTGTTTCGTGCAGAAGAAGAAGCGGGACCCCGGATCAGGTCCGGGGTGACGGGTGGGGTAAGTGCCGCGCACCAGCCGCGCCACCTGCCCCCCCCCCCGTTGGCTTCGAGCGGAGGTTCGAGCTTGTCGAGAACCGTAGTCGAGAAGGGGGTGGCCTGAACTCCGGGTTCTCGACGGGCGCTTCTCGACAGGCTCGAAGCTGCTCGAACCGAACGGTGTGGGTGGGGATAAAACGGGGT
>NZ_QQWV01000098.1:0-2142 GCF_003951715.1 Sphingomonas sp. ABOLH
ATCGCCAGGGTCGCCGGCGACTGGCCCGCCACCCGCTGGGACGAGCTGATGCCGTGGAACTGGGTGCCCCAGACAGATCAGCCAACAGCCCAAGCCGCATAAACTGCGGTCCTCACGCCACGCTTACACACGAAGCAGGAGCTTATCAGCGCCTTCGGCGCGGCAAACGACTTGCTTCGCAAGGAAGGCCTGCGGGAAGGACTGGAGCGCTTCACGGAGTTCTCCAACCTCTTGTTCCTCAAGCTCATCAGCGAGATCGAGGCAGATCGGGAGGCCAACGGAGAACCGCGGATACTCGAAGAACGCTATTGCTGGGACGCTTTCAAGGACAAGCCCGATCAGGAAATGCTAGACTACATCAATGATACTGTTTTGCCCCGGCTAGTTAAGAATTACAATCACAGCAGCGACGTCTTCCAGAAAACCTTAGCGATCAAGAGCCCCAAAACCCTTGGACTAATCGTAAAGCGACTGTCTAAGCTCGCGTTACTAAACACCGATTCTGACATCAAAGGGGATGCTTTCGAGTACTTCCTCCGCAACTCCGTGTCTGTGGGTAACGACCTCGGAGAGTATTTCACCCCTCGCCATATCGTGAAGCTTGCCGTTGATCTAGTTGATCCTCTTTTTGAGGAGACCATTTACGATCCCACCTGCGGGACCGGTGGTTTCCTTATCCAAGCTTTTCGGCACGTGAAGGGGAAGGTGAAAAACACGCCTGAGAATCTTCGCTTTTTGAGGGAAGATACGATCTTCGGTCGGGAGCTTACCGCCACAGCCAAAGTGGCAAAGATGAACATGATAATCATAGGCGATGGACACAACAACATCGAACAGATGGACAGCTTGTCCAAGCCCGTCAAAGAAGAATACGACGTAGTTCTGGCCAACTTTCCGTTCTCACAAGAGACGGATTATTCCGGCTTATACGGCTATGAAACTGACAACGCCAACCCTGTATTTCTCCAGCACATCATCAACGCACTGAAGGAAGGTGGGCGGGCCGGCGTGGTTGTGCCTGAGGGTGTGCTGTTTGATGAAGCCTCCCCTTATGTGCGAGTTCGGAAAAGCTTGCTTGAGACCTGCGAGCTGGAAGCGGTCGTCAGCCTTCATGAGTATGTTTTCCGCCCGTATACCGGGCAGCCCACCAGCTTGCTGATCTTCAAAAAAGGCAAGCCAACTAAGTCGGTGTGGTTTTTTGATGTCATCAATGATGGCTTCGAGAAGAGCACCAGGAAGCTTGGACGGCGTCCGATACCAGAGAACGACCTCCCGCTCTTACGGCAGCTTTGGTCGGAGCGAGGCCATTCCGATCGCTCATTCTCTGTCGATATCGCAACTATCCGCAAGCATGGCCACAAGCTGACGATTGATGAGTTCCGTGATCAATACGCCAACCCGGAATGGGTCCAACTGGGTGGCAAAAAAGGAGTGTGCAACATTGTAATCGGCGGCACGCCCAACACGAAAAAGCGGGAGTACTACGGGGGCGAGCATCTGTTTGCGAAAATCGCGGACCTTACCGCATGTGAGGAGATGGAACTGCACGAGACAGAGGAGCGGCTGACGGACGCTGGCGTTGCGAACTCCTCTGTAAAGCCGGTTCCCGCAGGCACCGTACTGTTCAGCTTCAAGCTCTCACTAGGTAAAGTGGCGATTACCGGGCGGCCCATGTACACTAACGAAGCAATCGCTGCGATCATTCCCAAGGATGATCGGGTGCTCCCAAAGTTCCTCTATTACGTGCTCCCTCGCATTCCGGTGCCCGGTGCCCGCAAAGCAGCCAAAGGGCAGACCTCAAGCAAGGGGCGCCTTGAGAAGGCAAAAATCCCCCTTCCGGATATTACCGAACAGCGAGCGCTCATTGAGATGATGGAAGCCCACGACGCCAAGGTTGCCGCCATGAAGGCCCAGATCGCCGAAATGACGGCAGAGGTAGATGAGGAGTTCCGAGCGCGGGCCCTTTCATAGCCACTCGTGGCTAGCTAAATATATAGGTCCCTTTTTTTGCTCTAAGTTGGAAAACCCCACGCTGTACCGGCTGATGTTCACACCGCCGCCACGGCTCGGAGTCAGCGATGATCCATGGTCGGGCGAAGCTGGAAGACAGATACTAAAGAGCTTCGCCCGGACATCGACAAG
>NZ_QQWV01000099.1:0-2086 GCF_003951715.1 Sphingomonas sp. ABOLH
GGGCGGGTGGATATCGCGGCGGCGGTCGAGGGCGCCGTGGTGGTGCTGAGCATCGCCGATGACGGGCCGGGCATCGCGCCGGGCGACCGCGACCGGGTGTTCGAACCGTTCTTCACCACGCGGCGCGCCGATGGCGGGACCGGGCTGGGGCTGGCGATCCTGCGGTCGCTGCTCGAGGCGCATCGCGGGGAGATCGCGCTGGTCGAGGGGCGGGGGGCGGTGTTTCGGTTGTGCTTGCCGGTGGCTCCCACCCCGTCACCCCGGGCTTGATCCGAGGTAACGCTTCCTTGCCCACGCCAGAAGAAGAAGCGGGACCCCGGGCCAAGCCCGGGGTGACGGGGTGGGTTAGGTAAATTGCACATAACCGAGCGCCGCCGCTCGCATATCTTGTGCGGCAATCCGCGCCGACAGGTCGGGGCGGGGCGCCTCGATCCCCGTCAGGAACAGATCGTCCCGCGTCCCGGCAAGGTCGGGATCGGCCATCACCTGCGCCAAGACCGTGCCGAGCAACGTCGCGACCGCCGGTTCGGCGGCGGTGACGAAGGCGGGCGTGGCGGCGGCATCGGTCTTCGCCAGCACCCGCAACCGCCCGGTCGCATCGGGATCGAACCGGGCGAGCGCGGCGAAGGTCACTTCGTCGATCGCAGCGACATCGGCGCGGCCTTCGCCGACCGCGCGGACGCTGTCGGCATGGGCGCCGGTCTCGACCACCCTTCCGAAGAAGGGCTGCCCCTCGGCCAGCGGGGCGATCCGGTCGCGCAGCAGCGCCATGCCGCTGTTCGATCCGCAATCGTTGATCGCGACCGCCCGCCCGCGCAGGTCGGGGAGCGCCTGTGCCTGGTCGTCGCGGCGCACGACGATCAGGCTGCGATGCTCGCCCGGTCGATCGGTGCCGGCATAGGCGGGATGGCCGATGAGACGCAGCTGCGGATGCTCCCGCGCCCAGGGGCGGGTGCAGATCATGCCGAGCAACAACCCGGGATGCGACCACACCGCCTGCGTCGACCATCCGCGCGTCACTCGCACCGGCACGCCCGGCAGGCCATGGTCGCGCAGGCGGTCGCGGATCGCGGCCCAGAGCCGGTCATTGGCGGCATGCTGCGCGACATGGTCGTACATGCCGAGCCACGCGATGCTATCCATGCGCACCCTCCCGCAGCGCCGGGTGGCGGACGGTATCGTGCGGGCGCAGCGCAAAGCGGCGCCAGATTTCGCGATAGCCGGCATAGCGCGGCTCGGTCCGCTGCGTCCGCGCCCGCTCGATCGCGGGCAGGCGATACCAGGGGGCGGCGGGCACGGCATGGTGCGCGGCGTGGAGATTGTTGTTCAGGAACAGCAGCGCCAGCGGCCCGCGCGACACGACGGTCGCCGCTCGCGACGGGCCGGGGGCGTCGGCGCGGTGTTCGGCAAAGCCGCGCAGCAACGAGGCCGCCTGCCCGGGCAGCACGAAGCACAGCGCATAGGTGCCAAGCGGCAGCGCGACATGGTGCAGCCAGCCCAGCACCAGCGCGACGCCGATCAGGTGCGGCCCCCATTCGCGAAGCGTCGCGGCGGGATCGCGTCGCAGTCGCCGTGCCTCGTTCAGCAGGAACAGCGCGATCGCGGCGACCGGCCCGACCAGCAACTGCCCGATTAACGTCGCACGGATGCGGGCAAGCGCCGCGACAACCTCGCCGCCCGCGACATAGCGCGACTCGGGATCATGCGCCGGGTGGGTCGGATGAGGCGATCGGTGATGCGCCTCATGCGTCCGGCGATAGGCGCCATAGGGTAGCCACAGCGACAGCGGCACGCCGCCGATCAGGCTGTTGACCCAACGCCAGCGCGTCGGGTGGCCGTGGATCGTCTCATGCTGCAACGACCCGTGCCATGCGACGAACCACCCGCCGAGCAGCGCGAGGAGGGGCAGGGGGAGTGTGGCGTGCGCGGCGGTCAGCGCGAGCCACCCGCCGTAGATCGCTGTGGATCGGCGTGGAAAAGGGACCCCGGTAGCGGGGTGATCGGCGTCGAAAAGGGACCCCTCATCCCGTTGGTCTAGGCTGTTCGCTTGGCGGTGTGTCAGGCGGCGAGATCGGGATGCTGGTAT